>JAEWYG010000144.1 GCA_023395755.1 Actinomycetes bacterium
GAACTACACGAACGAGGCATGACCATTGTCATGATTACGCACTTCATGGAAGAAGCGGCTCAGGCCCAACGTGTTGTAGTAATGGATGCCGGGCAGATACGTCTTGACGGAACACCCGACGAAATACTAACGCAGGCCGCCGTTCTAGAGCACTTAAATTTAGAAGTACCCTTCGCTGCACGGCTGTCGTTACTGCTGCAGCGTCGCGGCATATCGGTGAAAACTCACGTAGCCGTAGACGAATTGAAGGAGGAGCTATGCCAATTACGTTCGAGGGCGTAAGCTACTCATACACCAATCCCGATCGCCAGGAAAAGAAACGTCGCAAGCGCGCTGCAAAAGCACAGCGCTCTGCCAAAGCGGCCCAGGCAGCCGCAGCTGCAAGAGCCGAAGATACGCCTTCGCTCGAAGCCCACGGTAAGCCCGCCTGGGGAACTGCCGCCGATGCCGTTTGGGCGCTGCGCAACATCAACTTTACGTTAGAAGATGGCGAGTTCCTTGGTATTGCCGGTCACACTGGCAGCGGGAAAAGCACCTTGATCCAACATATGAACGGTCTCGTACACCCCACCAGTGGAAGAGTATTGTGTGATGGGGGAGATCTTGCCAACAAGCAGGTAGCACAGAAGTGTCGCGGACAAGTAGGGGTGGTATTCCAATACCCCGAGCACCAACTATTCGCTGCAACTGTTTATGATGATGTAGCTTTCGGGCCGCGTAATCTGAAGCTGGACGACAACGAGGTCGACCGTCGTGTGCGCGCTGCGCTCGATCAAGTACACCTCCCCTTCGATACTGTGCAAGACCGAAGCCCTTTTGAACTATCGGGAGGCCAGCAGCGCCGCGTAGCATTTGCTGGCGTACTAGCTATGGGGCCGCGTGTACTGGTACTCGACGAGCCGGTGGCCGGCTTAGACCCCTTAGCGCGCGCTGAGTTTCTCAACCTTATTGACGAACTGCATGCAGATGGTCTCACCGTAGTTATGGTGTCACATAATATGGACGACTTGGCTCGCCTAGCCAATCGCATTCTCGTACTGAATGAAGGAACCCTATTCGCACTAGGAACACCTGCCAAGGTATTTGAGCACGGCGACGAATTGCGTGCCATCGGTCTCGATGTCCCAGCTGCTCAAAAAATGGCATGCGATCTGTACACTTGCGGATTCAATCTATCGCGCACACTCTACGATACAGAAACGCTCGCGAACGACCTTGCAACCATCATCCTTGGGAAAGCAGCCTTGCACGAAGAGCACGAAGAAGTTACTCACACTTCGACAAGCAGTAGTCAAACATTCGAAAGTCGGAACTAACCATGCCCGATATCGCTCTATTCGGACACTATCGACCGGGCACGAGTCCGCTACATCGCATGGATCCACGTGCCAAGCTATTGCTCTCATTGGCATTTATGATTGTGACGTTCGCGGCTCAAACGTTCTGGGGGTTAGCCGTGTGCGCTGCATTCGTCCTGGGATTTTTCGCATTAGCGGACATACCCTTGACGGTCGCCCTTCGTTCCATTGGGCCGCTCGCTTTTATCGTAGTTATTACCGCATTGCTAAATGTGTTCTTTGTACAAGGAGGCACCGTATTCATTGAATGGTGGGTTTTTCGCATCAGCGAGGCCGGCCTTGTATCGGCCGCATTCTTAGGTTGTCGTTTGCTGCTTTTGCTTCTGGGAATGAGCCTGCTTACTTTGACCACAGCTACGCTAGATATCACCGATGCCTTCGAATACCTATTGGCCCCTTTTGCTCGCATTGGTCTGCCTTCCCACGAGTTAGCCATGATCATGGGTATCGCGTTGCGTTTTTTGCCTCAGTTCATGTTTGAACTGCAAACCGTCTACCGTGCTCAAATAAGTCGCGGAGCCACCTTCACAACCAATCCATTCAAAGGCGGACTTTCCATTATTAGTTCACTTATGGTCCCGCTGTTCACCAGCGCCTTTCGTCACGCGGAGACTCTTTCTTTAGCGATGGATGCACGCTGCTACCATGGGGGCCCTGGCCGCACGCGCCTACACGTGCTCGCCTACACACAACGCGACGCCCTCGGCGTAGCAGCCATCGCCTTAATGCTGGCGCTTATTGTGGCAACAAATTTCATTCCACACTAAGTGCAACACGACAAATTGTCACCTTATCCAACCGCACCCACCTTGTCAGCATCACCTCTATGAAAGGAAACATCATGACCGGAAATCAAACCATCGTAGACTATTTAACAAGCGTACCTGCTTGGTATTTCGCCACCGTTGAAGGAGATCAACCCCATGTGCGACCCTTCAGCTTCGCCGCCGAACAAGACGGACGCATCTGGTTTTGCACCGCCACCACAAAAGATGTGTACCGCGAGCTACAGGAAAACCCCCGCTTCGAGCTGACCGCCTGGAAACCAGGTAGCGGATGGATAATCCTGCGCGGCACTGCCGACCTTAATGACCACGCGAACTCCGAAGTGCGCCAAGCCGGCTTTGAACATATGGTGGGATTAGGAGAAAGCTACGATGGATCAAACGATCCTACCCTCACGTTCTTTTCGTTCACCAATGCTCAAGCTTGGATCTGCGATATCGACGGCAGCTGGAATCCGGTTAAGCTGTAATATTTCGGCGCCGATACCCCTTTTAAAGGAAGCTTGTTTATACTTTTGGTTGACACGAATACAAGCATGTTTTCCTTAAATGTCAGTCTTTATACACGATTATGCAATATTAGCGCCAAGTTGGGCTTTCAGTGTATTATTCTCTCTAGGCGAAAAGGCTAGTAGTAAACCGTCTAAATAGCGTACACTACATATGATGCTATGTAGATAAAATAGAATTTATTAACTTATATATGCAATAAAGTGGTATATCGAAATGCGGGGGAAAGCAATGGGAAACGAGGATTACGAGCTGCAACTCAAGGCTATTAAGCTCGCTACAGAACGCATTTTCTCCCTGGCAACGACCGAAGAGGAAGTATGTCGTCTGGAGAAGGCCATCAACCACGAAGTTATGTACCTTGCGGCAATCGCGCAATCTGAACTAGTCAAACCAGATGGCGGCTGGGATCAGTTCGGCCGACAATAGATACACGCCCAAACCCTTACGGTTCATAGCCAGAACCCGCCTGCGCCGATAAGCCAATACAAAAGACTAAGACACAATCGTGAGCCCAGCCCTTTAGCTAGGCTCACGATTTACTATTCAAAGTCGTAAAGATCTTTAGTAGCCTGGCAAAAATCTGCGTACACCTCGGCTGCTACACCCTCATCTTCCACTAGTTCAAATGCAGAAGGCTGCCCCTCTTCATCAAGTTCAGTTACTTCCAGCAGCAGAACCTCACCCGATGAACCAACCGGAGCATCGTTTTCCAGCGGGAAAAAGAAGCCATAGCGACGGTCTCCATGCAAAATCAGCCCCAAGAACTCAAGCTCAACTGCATCGTTATTCTCGTCAATAAACTCAAGAACAAGACCTTCTTCAGTAGGTGGACAGAAATTGGGGGCGCTTCCCTCGCGCATAGGTGTTTCCTCTCTCACGCGGCCATGCCTATCTACAGCAGCATCCGGCACTCTCGTTTCGTAGCAGCATAGCATACCGCACGAGCCATAAAGGGTATTGCTTGCTTTCTCCCCGCGCAAGATCAATCTACTTTTATCACACCCCTTTATCGCACGTCGCCAGTGTGGCTACTTACATCGTACGCCACTACCACAATTAACGGCCACAAATTACACAGGAGACGACAAACGCAGGAGGCGAGGAACGCAGGAGGCGAGGAACGCCAAAAGTATAAACCGTGGACAAATACGCGTCGATTCTTTATCCTTATTCGCAAATAATCGAGACAACACCTTACCTAACAGGACATTTGCTACATAAGATTCAACCGACCATTCCCAATCCTTCTTGTTTTGCAGAATCGAGCCCCATTTGTCCATGACTTTTTAAATTATAATTAAGTACAGATATCAAGCTGTCACCTACCGCGCGCAACTCG
>JAEWYG010000161.1 GCA_023395755.1 Actinomycetes bacterium
AACGCGTCCCGCGGTGGCGAGCGTTATGGCTGGTGTAGAAAATGCAGAGCAGGTGAACGATGCGATAGGATATGAAACCGCAACCGAGGCACAGCGCGATTACGCCAGTGTGCTGGCCGGGGCTCCTCGTCATGCGTATTTCGGGCATTGTACCTACTGTGGTCATTGCGCTCCTTGTCCTGCAGGTATCGATATTGCGCTGGTAAATAAATTTTACGACCTCGCGCTGATGCAAGAGGAGGTTCCCACTTCAGTACGCGCTCATTATGAAGCCCTCAATGCGAGCGCTTCCGACTGCACTGCCTGTTCGTCATGCGAATCACGGTGTCCCTTTGGGGTGCCCGTTTCCCTGCGTATGGAGAAAGCAGGGAAACTGTTTGGCTAAGGTTATTTCTTGCGCGAGGAAATGAGGTTATCTATCCGTTGAAGCAGGGGATAAGCTATAACTGAACCGATAGCTGCTCCGCAGACGAGTACTGCGAACACTGCCAGATTATTCGTTGAGTTCGATTCCGAAGGCAATAATAATGTGCTGAACGCAGCAATAAGCACAGCGTAGATGAAGGCTGCAATGCAAGCGTATTTTAGGGGTATATGTTGCCATAGCGCATTAGCAAACAAAAAGCTCAGGGTAACATATACGCCAAACCGAAGGATAATCGCAGCGGTATCAAAATCCCCTGGCACCACAAGTGCAACGCCCGTCCATGCCGCAACAAGCACCCAACGCATGGTGACCAACAAAACTCTTGAGCTTAGCAGAGATTGTTGAGTTTTCTTGTTCTGCGGCATGGGAGACCTCTCTTATTTTTGTACCTTCATGGCGCGCATTGCGTTGAGGATAGCAATGACAGATACGCCTACATCAGCGAATACCGCTAGCCACATATTAGCGATGCCAATGGCAGCTAATAGTAATACAAGAAATTTTATTCCTAGAGCGAATGTGATATTTTGCGTCACAATGGCAAGTGTTTTGCGAGCTACCGCTACGGCGCGAACTATGTTTGAGGGCTTGTCGTCCATAAGCACGATATCCGCAGCCTCGATGGCTGCATCTGATCCCATAGCACCCATAGCAATGCCAATATCGGCACGTGTGAGCACGGGTGCGTCGTTAATTCCGTCGCCAACGAAGGCGAGTTTCCCTTTTCCCTTGCTGGTTGCATGCGTTTCAAGTAGCAGGCGCTCTACTTCAGCCACCTTATCTTGAGGTAGTAGCTGAGCTCGGAATTCGTCAATACCAAGCTCCTTTGCGACAGCTTCCGCTACGTCGGCACGGTCTCCCGTGAGCATAACAGTCTTTTTTACACCAGCAGCATGTAGATCAGCGATAGCACGAGTGGCGTCAGGTTTAATTACGTCGGCAATAACAATATGTCCGATATATGTTCCGTCAAGTGAAACGTGTAGGATCGTGCCAGTGAGCTCGCATTCTTTGCAGTCGATGCCTACTGAACTCATAAGCTTATCGTTGCCAACTAACACCACGCGTTCGTCTATCTTTGCGCGAACGCCATGCCCGCTTTGTTCCTCTACCTTGGCAATACGCTGGTGATCAAGGGCGCCACTGTATGCACGTCGTACAGAAAGGGCAATGGGGTGGTCGGAGTACGCTTCTGCATGTGCTGCAAGCGATAATAAACGGTCGGGATCAATATCTGCCGAAGGGTGTATGGCAACAACGTTAAACGAACCATCGGTAAGTGTGCCAGTTTTATCGAACACTACCGTTTCCGCATGAGCAAGCGCTTCAAGATAATTGCTACCTTTTACGAGTATACCCAAACGCGAAGCTCCTCCAATGCCGCCGAAAAACGATAGTGGCACTGAAATAACTAATGCACAAGGGCACGAAACTACCAGGAACACTAGTCCTCGCTGGATCCAATCAGACCAGTCCTGGCCGAAGAAGAGGGGAGAAATTGTGGCTAGTAAAGCTGCAATAATTACGACACTGGGTGTGTAATATCGTGCGAAGCGCGTGATAAAATTCTCGGTACGAGCTTTTTTCTCACTGGCGTTTTCCACGAGTTCGAGGATGCGCGAGACGGTTGATTCACCGAAAGGCTTTGTTACGCAAACGGTAATGACGCCAGTCATATTGACGCATCCGGAAATAACCTCGTCGCCTTCGCGCACTTCGCGTGGAATGGATTCACCCGTAAGTGCTGCGGTATCCAGCTGGCTTGAACCTTTGATGAGTGTGCCGTCTAGCGGTATGCGCTCGCCGGGTTTTACCACAATTTCGTCGCCCACTGCAACCTCGTACGGATCGACCTGCACGAGGTTGCCTTCACGTAGTATGGTTGCGTAGTCGGGTGCAATATCCATCATAGCAGCAATAGATTTGCGCGATTTTCCTACGGCGTAGCTTTCAAAAAGCTCGCCTACTTGATAGAACAGCATAACAGCCGCACCCTCGGCGAAGTGTTGCTCGGCTTGTGGGAAAAGCACGAGCGCGAATGCGCCCAACGTGGCTAGGCTCATAAGGAAATTCTCATCGAACACTTTACCGTGGATGATATTGCGTCCAGCACGTAGCAGTACGTCGTAGCCAACGATGAGGTAAGGAATAAGATAGAGGAGAAATTCTAGATAGATGGATTGCTGTTCGCCAATCCATTCGGCTACTGGCAGTAAGCTGATGGCAATAAGGAGCGTAAGGCTTGTAGCGATGCGTACAAGCATGCGCTTCTGTTTCTTCGTCATAGGGTAGTTCCTTCTAAGAGATAGCACGATACCAACTTTGTTGTGTTTTGTGGTTGCTTCCTAGCGTACAACGATGGTGTCGGGCTCAATTTTCTTGCACACGCGCACAACTTCGTTAAGTATGGTATCGAAGCGTGTGTCGTCGGCGTCTAGTACGAGTTTTTGCGTCATGAAGCTAACAGTGGCATCGTTTACGCCTTCGATTTTTTTGATACTATTCTCCATTTTGGCGGCGCAGTTGGCGCAGTCGAGATCTTCGAGTTTAAAAGTCTTGCGCATGACTGGTTCCTCTTTCTTAACGATTGATTTTGGTAGCGCGGTGGTGTAAAGGTAAGGGTGCTTCGGTTCTCACATTGGTGACGATGCGTTTGCTGTAAGGTGATTGCCATATGGTTGTTTGCGCGTGCGACATTTCTGAAGAGAGGACGCCTCCCTTGTTGTTACTCGCAGATATGAGACATGCCTTGGGCGAGCATGGTGTGCACATGGTTATCCGACAGTGAGTAAATAACATTTTTACCATCGCGTTGAAACTTTACTAAACGAGCTTGCTTAAGCGTGCGCAGCTGATGAGATACAGCGCTTTGCGTGGCGCCAATCAACTCCGCGATATCGGCGACGCACCGTTCTTGCCCCATGAGGGCGTACAAAATTTTAATGCGCGTCGTGTCACCAAATACCTTGAATAAGTCAGCCAGATCGTAGAGCAGTTCCTCGTCGGGCAGACACTCGAGTAGTCCATCTGCCTCTACATGTGAAGCGCAGCCGCATCTGTAGCCGTCATCATGAGAGTTGCTCTCGCTGGGAAGAACGAGTGGTGCGTCTTTGCTTTCTTGGCTATTCATATCAACCCCTTAACATATGATCATCTGTTCATAAGTATATGGATGAAGAATATTCTGTCAAGATAGTTCGCGTATGAATTTTTGATTTACTCAGTGGTGTATTGATGCTGTTAGTAAGTAATACGAACAAATGTTTCACGTGAAACATTTGACAAAGAGACACCCCGTGATTATTCGCACGCCGCAGCACCACCGTTCGCATT
>JAEWYG010000030.1 GCA_023395755.1 Actinomycetes bacterium
TTGTGCTGAGACCGGGCGGCTTGCATCGAGGGTGGGGCGGCGGCTTATACGCCTGCCGCACCACCCGCTTCAAGTGCCGAACGTGCACCGCGCATGAGCATTTTTCCGAGCAGTACCCCGGCTATGCATACAACCAAACTGCCTCCTGCATAAAAGGCCCCCGTGCCGTACTTGCCGTTTTCTAGGAGGGAAAGCGTTTCCAGTGAGAATGTTGAGAAAGTAGTGAATCCGCCGCACACTCCGGTTTTTAAGAACAGTAACAAGTTTGCGGGCATGCCAGGCCATCCGCTGGCTGCTTCAACGACGGCCCCAATGATCACAGCGCCGATAAAGTTTACCAGGAATGTCATAAGGGGGAAATCGCTCTCATAGGGAATGAGGCCCATTAGGTAGCGCGCCACGGAGCCAATGAATCCCCCGATGCCCACGCATAATATTGGAAGCATAACAATGCCTTTCCCGCCTTGTTTTTGGATGGGTGTCAGTATACCGCTGCCTTTCGATGCGGCAACCATTAAGTGTTTCTTAACTGAGCCTGAAATGGTGTTGACGGTTGCACTGTGAAGATATTTGGGAGCTCGACGCACGATAGGCTTGACCTAATATCGGGGAAGCGAGATCGGCAAAGTTATGAGAAAGAGAAGTCACGCGTTTGCTGCTGCGTTGTTTGGTGCCGTGTTTATGCTGGGATTCGTGGGGTTGGTTCTGGTTGCGAATAGGTGAATGACCACACGAAAGAACGCGTCGGTCGTTTGAGGCAGAAGCTTGTTCTTTGTAAACATGAGGCCATCCTCAGCTTAGACAGTATTGTCGTTTAAGCTGAGGATGGCGGTGAGTTCTTTTTACTTGGCTCCGTATTGCGCGTAGTAAACGTCGAGTGCAGCTTTTACATTATCGTCGATAACAACACGTCCTTGACAAGGGCGGTTGAGTAGATGTTCGGTTACTTCGGCCATATCTACGATAGATGCAGTGGGGAAGCCATAGCGTTCGCGCACCTCATCAAGTGCGCATATTTCGCCACCTTTGCCCACTTCCATGCGGTTGAGTGACACCATCAGACCCTTTACCTCGACATCTGCCTGGGACATGAGGATGGGGTGTGTTTCGTCGATAGACTTGCCCGAAGTGGTTACATCCTCCACGATAACCACGCGGTCTCCGTCCTTTAAATGGCTGCCTAGAAGAATACCCGTGTCGCCATGGTCTTTGACTTCTTTGCGATTCGAGCAGTAGCGTACTTCTTTGCCATAGAGTTCGTGCAGGGCCATGGTGGTGGTGACGGCCAAGGGGATGCCTTTGTATGCCGGTCCGAATACCACGTCGAAATCCAGCCCAAAGTTATCGTGGATAGCGCGAGCGTAGTAGCAGCCCAGTCGATGTAGCTGCTCCCCGGTTACGTAAGCACCAGCGTTCATAAAAAAGGGAGATTGTCGACCGCTTTTCAACGTGAAATCACCGAATTTCAGTACGTCACTTTCCACCATGAATTCGATGAACTCTTGCTTGTATGTTTCCATGGGGCCCTTTCTCCCGTAGTGTCGTATGGCTGCGTGTTGGCTTTGTCGTACGCGGCCGCATGTTCTCGTTATGGGTTCCATGATACTTGATCGAACAGAAGAATCTTCACTATCGCCTCAAATTGTCCTTCTAAATTGCATTATGGGTTCTTGACAACTAATAGACAATATCTTATATTAGTATCGGTCTGAAACACAAGTTGATTCGCCCGTCATTCGATCCCCCCCATCGAGTGGCGGGCGAATCTCATTGAGGGCAGGGTTGAGGGGTTGTCGTTGTTCTTTTCGCTGACGGAGGCCGTACCGAGTTTTTCCGGGTATTCCGGGAAACGTTATCAAGTATGGCGTCTGACAAGAGTATAGTTTTTCCATTCGCAGTCGTTCAAACGGAGCAGAATATGGAAACTAACGACAATCCGAACGGCGAGCCAGAGGCCTCCTCAAGCTATCGCCCCCTTCAGCCCCTAGGGAAACACGACAAAAATGCCTTACGTAATCGGGCAAAAGCTTCCGATGGTCACGTTTCCGTTGGCGCCACGCCGACGAGACAAGTGTCTTTCACGCATAAACCGCATCGCTCACGCAAGCCGTTGATAATCGGGGGCGTTATCGCTGCGCTATTGCTGGTGGTCTATGTGAGTGTTGCTGTTTACTTTACCTTCCATTTCATGCCGAATACCAAGATCGGTGGATCAGATGTTTCGCTTATGTCGTCAAGCGAGGCTGAAGGTGCGGTTTCGGGTGTGGTGGATGCCTATCAGTTCTCTCTTCAGGGGCAAGGTTTGAAACTTAGTTTGGAAGGTTCGAACTTAGCTTCTTCGCACAGTGCGGCAGAAGTGGCTCGTGAAGCGATGGCTGCCGAGAATCCTTGGGCTTGGCCAATAGAGATAACTCAGCAACACGACCAGACTCAGAAGCTTTCTCTGGCTTTTAGCGATCTAAAGGTTAAGGATGCCGTGCGTGAAGCGGTTGATGCGTATAATTCGTCGGCTACAGATCCCGTCAATGCAAATATTGCTTTCGATAAGACAAAAGGTGCCTATGTGGTTACGCCTGAGAAAATAGGTACGAAGCTCGATGCAGATATGGTGGTTGATGCTGCGTGGAAGGCGGTCTCTTCGCTTTCGCCCTCAATGACGGTAGGCGACGACTTCTTGCAGAAACCGACAATCTTTTCAGACGACGCCCGCTTAACAGCGGCAGTGGGTTCGGCGAACACCCTGATTGCGGCTGACTTCTCATTGATGATGGGGAAGGATAAGGCGGCCCAAGTAGACGCCTCCCTTGTTTCTCAGTGGATCAAACTTGGTGACGACTTTTCGGTGACGTTTGACGATGCTGCGCTTACCGCATGGGCGAATGACCTCGCGAAAGCATGCAATACGGTAGGAACCACCCGTACCTATACGCGTGCGGACGGCAAAGAATTCAGCGTATCGGGTGGCGTGTATGGCTGGGAAGTGAAAACCGATGAGTTGTTAGCCCAGGTGAAGGAGGGCGTGACAACTGGTCGTCGCGATGCCCTTGAAATTCCTTGTGGGGCGAAGGGTGATGCCTACAACGGTGCAGGTAAGCGCGACTGGGGTAATCGCTATATGGATGTCGATCTAACCGAGCAGCATGCGCGTTTCTACGACGAGTCGGGCGCAATTATTTGGGAGTCGGATATTGTAACCGGCATTCCCGATGGTGAACACGATACCCCCACGGGTGTGTACTGGGTTAACCGTAAGGCAAGCCCCTCTATTCTCAGCGGGTATCAGGGTGAAACGAATACCTACAACACCGAGGTGCAGTACTGGATGCCGTTCGTGGGAGATGCTGTTGGCTTCCACGATGCTGAGTGGCAAAGCGCATTTGGTGGAACGCGTTACAAAGATGGCTTTGGAAGCCACGGTTGTGTGAACCTGCCTCCCGAGAAGGCTAAAGAACTCTACGCTTTACTGGTGGAGGCCGATACGGTGGTTTGCCACTGGTAGTGGATTGGTCACGTATGGCATGAGTACGGTGCAATCTCTTTGACATGAAACCAGTACAAGTCCTTCATTTTTGACCACGAGATTTGGAATGATTATAAAAATAAGGGACAATTTAAACTGTTGCTTGGTCAACTTCTTGGTTTATGAGGGGTACGACAATGGATGCTTTGTTGAATGATCCTACGTTGAATTTGGGGCAAGCGAGCGACGTTTTGTGCGCCGAAAATCTTGCGTACGGCTATGGAAAAGATCCGGTATGGAACGACGTATCCTTTTGTTTGAAGGCTGGTGAAGTAGCCTTTTTGGAGGGACCGAACGGTGCGGGAAAATCTACGCTTTTGCGCTGCTTGGCGGGATGGGATGCGCCGAGAAAGGGTGAAGTGCAGCTTTGTGGAGAGCGTTTCACGGGGTCGAATCGTGCCCAGCGTTCGCACATTGCCTTTGTTCCCGATATTCCCGCGTTCTATGATGACCTGACTGCTGGTGAGCATGTCGGCTTTATGCTGAATGCCAATCATATATCCATGGACGGAAATCCTGCTAATCGTCTTATGGAGGCGTTCGGGTTAGCGCGGCATGCGGGTCAGTTGCCCTCGTCGTTTTCTCGTGGCATGAGACAAAAGCTTGCCTTGGTTTTGGCGTTCGCTCTGCAACCGCGTTTGTTACTTTTTGATGAGCCTTATGGCCCGCTTGACCGGGCCTCGTCCGTGGTTCTAAGCGGGCTTATTACTGAGGCGTGCAACGGCGGTGCTGCGGCTTTAGTGAGTTGCCATCACGATGTCCCACAATTGAGCCCCGATATTCTTATGCGCCTTGAAAATGGTTGTCTGTGTGTTGCTGCGGAGGAAACCGGCAATCATGCTGCATGATATGCGCTTGCTGTTCTGGCTTCGTGCTCGGCATATGCATACGAAAGCACTCTCGATGCTGCATATCTTGGGATCTGACTTTCAGCATGATCGCAGCTGGAGTGAGCGGGCATACCAGTTTTATGCGGTTATTGTTGTGGTGATTTGTCTGGCCTTATTGTGGGCGGCACTCCTCGATGTGGCAACAGCCTTTTTCTCGACGGCAGGCTTGCCGGTGGCGGAAGCCTTGTTTTTCGCAGGGCTTTTAGCGCCGATTGTTCTTTTTGTTGCACTGGGTTTTGGTGCACTGCGTTCGTCAATTATCAAGTTATCTCGCCCCGATATTGCCTTTATTGCAGCAAGCGCGTTGGATACGCGTGCCATTCTCGTGGTGGCCCTTGCTTTTGATGCTGTGGTGGTAGGGGTGGTGGCGGTTCTCGTTGGTTATTTCGTTGCTATGTGCTTAAGTGTTGGGCTGGGCGTGGCGGTAAACTTGCTAGTAACTGCTTTTTTGGGAGCGCTCTTAGCGATTGCTGCACTGGGCGCAGCTTGGCTTGTTGGCCTTTTGCGATTGGTTCTTGAGCAAACGAGACGTCGCTGGGCCGTGCTTGTCATGCTTGCGGTGGCGGTGTTGCTGGTGGCTGGTCTTTGTTGTGGGTTGGTTTTGCTTATGAGTCCCAGCGGTGTGCTTGTGGATAGTGGTGGCTTTCTGTGTGGAGTGATGACCGCGGTGGCAATAGGGGAGCTTGTGGCGCTCGTGATGCTTACTTCGCATCTTGACGTTACCGCAGTGATTAAGCAAAACGCCTTGTACGCCGAACTGCAGCCCTTTGGTATGCTTTCGCCGCTCGACCCCGCGTTGGTGCGTGACTATCGAAGGAGGGTTAAGCTGGCGGGGCGTCGCCCTGTATTCCACCTGCCTGCTACCACGGGAAGAGGGGCTGTTGTGATGCGCGCTGCCCTTTCGACGGTTCGTCAATATGAGGGCCTGCCTGCTCTTTTGATGCAGGGGGCTACGGTTGCTCCTCTCGGTCTTCTTGCTCTGTCGGGCACGGGAGGCATGGTTGTCTTCTTGTTTTGGCTCGTACTACTGGTCCAGTTTCCGCAGGGGGCACAGACGGGCACTCAGGCATTTCGCGACGATACGCGGGTGCGACTTATTCGTGATCAGCTGCCCTTCAGTGCGCTGGAATTACTGGCTCTCGACTCGCTGCCAGCATTCCTTCTTGTGAACGTGGTTTCATGTATAACGGTGGTTTTTATGCCGCTGCCGGGTATTTCTTTGCTGGCTGCGCTGGTGCTTGTTGTGCTGCTGAACGCGAGTATTTTTCTGAGCTGCGGTCTCGACGCTATCCGTCTCTTTCCGGGAGGTCCACGTCCCTGTTATGAAATGGGAGCATTTGCGCTGGTTGCAATTGTGGCAGCATGTTCGTTTTTATCGTCTCCGTGGCTTGTTGCTATTGGGGTGGTGGTTGTGTGCGCCGTTGTGGCGTCGGTGGTTCATGGTGGAGTCGAATGCGCACGCTAAGGCAGATGCATCGTCCCTTCTTGGAGGGGTGACGACCGATGGTGCGTTTTGCACCCACCTACCTTTGATCACACTCTCTCCCGCGGTGGCTTTTCGGTTGTCTCTGTTACGGCAATGGCGTATACTGCTCTGGAAGTTAGTACCAGCTAACACATTTATTGAATTTCGGAGAACCTTTTGACCACTTTGGATAACCTTTTGACCACTTTGGATAACCTGCCCATAGGAAAGACTGCCACGGTGGTGGCTGTTGGCGGTGATGGGCCACTGCGCCAACATTTTCTTGATATGGGAATTATCCCGCAGGTCGATGTGACGATGGTTAAGCACGCTCCGATGGGAGATCCCGTAGAGGTGTGCATTCACGGCTATGAGTTGACATTGCGTTTGGCCGATGCTCACGAGATTGAAATTGACGATATTCGCGACCGGTCTTGCGCAGGGTGTCGCGCGCCCGTGGAGCATAAGCCGCTGCCTCACCCAGGCTTGGGTGAAGGCGGTAAGTTTCACGATAGCCGTGATGGGGCCCCCTTGCCTGTTGGTACACCAATTACCTTTGCGTTGGCGGGTAATCAGAACTGCGGCAAGACTACGTTGTTTAACCAGCTTACGGGGTCAAGTCAGCATGTGGGTAACTTCCCCGGCGTCACGGTCGACCGTAAGGATGGTACGGTTAAGGGGCACCCTGAAGTACTGGTTACCGATCTGCCAGGTATCTACTCCATGTCGCCCTATTCCAGTGAAGAGGTAGTAACTCGACAGTTTTTACTAGACGAGCGCCCCTGCGGCATCATCAACATCGTGGATGCTACCAATATTGAGCGCAACTTGTATTTGACTATGCAGCTCATGGAGTTGGGAATGCCCATGGTGCTGGCTTTAAACATGATGGACGAGATGGAGGGAAGCGGCGGTACCATCCATGTGAACACGATGGAAAAACTGCTGGGTATTCCGGTGGTTCCCATTACTGCGGTGAAGGGGGAGGGTACAGCTGAGTTAGTAGACCACGCACTACATGTAGCTCGTTTTCAGGAGCCTCCTATCCGTCAAGACTTTTGTTCGCCTGAAGAGCATGGCGGCGCGGTCCACCGCTGCCTCCATGGCATCATGGAGTTGGTGAGCGATCATGCGGAGCGTGCAGGCATCCCGCTGAGATTTGCTGCCAGCAAACTGGCAGAAGGCGATGCGTTGGTGCTGGAAAAGCTCCATCTCGATCAAAACGAGAAAGATATGCTGGAGCATATTGTGTTGCAGATGGAGGCAGAACGAGGGCTTGATCGTGCGGCAGCAATTGCCGACATGCGATTTAGCTTCATTAGTCGTATCTGTGATGAGGTGGTGGTCAAGCCCGGATGTAATCGTGGACACGCACGCAGTGAGCGCATCGATCGGATACTTACGGGTACTTATACGGCTATTCCGGCGTTTGTCGCAATTATGGCGCTGGTGTTTTGGCTTACCTTTAATGTGGTGGGAGCATGGTTGTCTGAGATGCTCGACTTTGGCATCTCTCAGCTTACCAACCTGGTGGCAGGCGGACTTGCTGCCGCAAATGTTAATGAGGCACTGCAATCGTTGGTTATCGACGGCGTGTTCAATGGCGTAGGTAGCGTAGTGGGCTTCCTTCCTATTATCGTTACCCTCTTCTTCTTCCTCTCTTTGCTGGAAGACTCCGGCTATATGGCGCGCGTAGCTTTCGTTATGGACAAATTATTGAGGAAAATTGGTCTTTCGGGTCGCAGTATCGTGCCTATGCTGGTGGGTTTCGGTTGCACGGTGCCGGCTGTCATGGCTAGTCGCACGCTTCCCTCTGAACGTGATCGCAAGATGACCATTCTGCTCACGCCGTTTATGAGCTGCTCGGCAAAACTTCCCATCTACGCATTTTTCGTCGCGGCCTTTTTCCCTCACGACGGGGCAATTGTTATGGTGGGATTGTATTTTGGTGGTATAGCAATGGGCATTCTTATGGCGCTCTTGATGCGCAGAACTATGTTCTCTGGCGAGGCAGTGCCCTTTGTTATGGAGCTGCCGAACTATCGTTTGCCGGGCGCGCGTAGTGTGTTTCAGCTGCTGTGGGAGAAGGCGAAGGACTTTCTCGAACGTGCATTCACGGTCATCTTTGTGGCAACTATTGTTATCTGGTTTTTGCAGACGTTCGATTTCGGCTTGAATATGGTGGCCGATTCTGCCGACAGTATACTGGCAGTGGTGGCGGGCTGGATCGCGCCGATATTCGTACCGCTGGGTTTTGGCGACTGGCGCATTTCTACTGCACTGGTTACGGGTTTTATTGCGAAAGAGAGCGTTGTGTCTACACTGTCAGTGCTATTCGGCAGCACGGCCGCTCTTGTAT
>JAEWYG010000068.1 GCA_023395755.1 Actinomycetes bacterium
AATCCATAGGGATAGATAGCACGGAATCCTTGCACAACCAATACGTCGCCCTTCGCAACAAAGGGTTCGCCGCTCACATCTAAACTAACTTTCGTACCTTCAACAACAGCCCCTTCGGAAAGCGTCGCCAAAAAACGGCGCGCAATAAGGTTATACAACTTGTAGTCAGCAGGAGCCAGATCATCGGGGGTTGCCTTAGCCGTGGGATAAATCGGCGGATGGTCCGTCGTTTCCTTCTTACCCCGCGTAGCTGTAAGCTTACCCTTCGACAGCAATTCTTTGCAGTAAGGCGCATAGGCGGGGTTGTCTGCGATAGCCTTTACCGTTTCCGTCAAATCAAGCGACGATGGATACACGGTATTGTCAACACGCGGATAAGAGATATAACCATCCATATACAGACTTTCGGCTATACGCATGGTTCGCGCCGGACTAATACCTTCAGCCGAAGCCGCCGCCATAAGCGAAGTGGTGTTGAATGGTGTCGGCGGTGCTACCGTACGCTTCCTCTTTTCAATAGAATCCACTGTCGCGCGAGTAGCGCCCTCAACATGTGCCATAGCCGCATTCGCTTCAGCCTCGCTTTTAAAGCGGGCTGTAGCATGCGGAGCCTCAAACGCATCAGGCTCTTCTCCGAAAGCGCCACGAATAACCCAGTAGTCCTCAGGAATAAACGCCAAGCGCTCACGCTCGCGTGCCACAATCAAGGCTAACGTAGGGGTTTGTACGCGACCCGACGAGCGCACATTGCCGTATCCTGCAAACTTCACCAATGTCAAATAGCGAGTAAGCACTGCGCCCCAGATCAAGTCGATGTCTTGACGTGAAGCACCGGCACTTGCCAAGTTCGTATCCAGCTCTACCAAATGCGAAAACGCATGAGTGATCTCTTCTTTTGTGAAAGCCGAGTACCGGGCTCGAGACACCGGCGCCGTCGGATTCGTCTCCTGAATACAGGACAAGGCATCCGACCCGATAAGCTCACCTTCTCGATCGAAGTCGGTGGCGATAACAATGGAGTCGGCTTTCTTGGCAAGATTTTTGAGAGAACGAATAATTTCCTTCTCTTTGGGGAGCTTCTCAATGGGCGCATACACCAAATAAGGTAGCGCATCCATCTTCCACGCCTTTAACTCCACACCATCTTCGGTGAAGGGCTTTTTCTTTTTGAAGGGCGGTTTAGGTAGCGTTGTGGGCACATCCGCAGGAAGAGTCTCCCCTTCTTCGGTAACGCCCTGCCAGCCACCCCGCTTTTTGTACACCATAGTCGGGGCGAAATCAGGTTCCAGAATATGGCCGCGCAGACCAATGGTTACCCATTCCTCGCCATCCATGTCAAAGCGGTACACCGGCGTGGAATACACCTTGTCCGCCTTCGGCTTCGCGACGCCGAGTAAATCAGCAATTTTTTGAGCCGCGTCATTCTTCTCGGTAACTACCAGCTTCACGCGGTTCCCTCCTGTTCTTTTGGGCCGCCTCCCGCAGCCTTGTCATTCACACGGTTGCCCCACTTCAATTTATTAACGTGTGCGGGGATGGTGCGTCTTACTTGAGCGCCAAGTCAAAACACAGGGCGAACACTACCGAAAGGCGCAGCAGACGCTAGCATACACGATTTTTATGCAGAAACGGCAGAAATTATACTTACAGAAGCACTTCGGGAAATCGGATGGTGATTTCGTCTGCACCCGTTGGAGAAGGCAAGGACGTTTCGTGGATGAAACGATTATCGGTTAATCTACTTTACGGGAAGGCCGTCGAATCACCCAACCAACCGCTCAGCGCTCATGTCATAAACGCACCAGCGGCGGCATCACCCGACGAAACTTCGCTCGGAAGGAAAGAACCCCATGAAGAAAATTCTCGTAATTTTGCTCGGCTTGCTGGCGGTAGTCGTCATCGGCGTCATTGGGGTTGTCGCCCTCGCGAATACTTCAGGAAACCCGGTAAGCGATGCAGCGAAGAATGTTAAGGCCGCTGCAACGAATGCGGCCATGGATGCCGTCGATGTTAAGGGTCAGATAAAAAGCACGATCGACCAGAACACCAACGCCATTGCTTCTGCGACCGGACTTACCGTTGAGCAGGTGAACGAAGCGGTTGCCAACATGGATATCGACAGCTGGCAAGCTGTTGCTCTACCCGATAATATCGCAAAAACCGGCAGTATTGATGCCAGCAGTTTCGGCGTTGATGGAACCATTGTTACGTACGATAACCCCGCCTATATCACACTTGAGGCATATGGACAAAACGTGACGTTATCGGTACCCGAAAGCGCCCAAACCTACCTACCATATTTAACGCTAGCACAGTAGACACAACCACTGCAGCTCATCAACCATCCTAAGACAACTTCGGTACAGCACCGTAGCACTCAAAGTGCGAGGAAGGCACTCACTCCCCTCCTCGCACTCATCACTCATTCTAGAAACAAAATCTCTTAACTCGTACGCGCCTCCTTCGTACGGCGTTGATAGGCGCGCACGATTTGCGATAAAGTAAAACAAACCACAAAGTAAAACAATGCCATCAAACCAAAGATCATAAATATCTGCTCGGTAGAGTTATAGCTGTTCATAAGAATCATACCGCGGCCCATAAGTTCCTGAACTGCCATAGCGCCCCAGAGAAAACTTGTATCTTTAATGGTGGTAACAAACTGGCTTAACAGTGCAGGAATCATGTTGCGCAACGCCTGAGGCAAGATAATCAAAAGATAGGTCTGTACTGTCGAAAAACCCTGGCTCTTAGCAGCTTCGTACTGTCCAAACGCCACGCTAGCCAGACCACCGCGTACAATTTCAGCCACACTTGCACTGGTAAACAAGGTAAATGCTAAAACGGCCGCACCCAAGGGGGGCAGTTGAGCCACGAAAAACGTGAACATAATCCACAGCAGTAACGGTGTATTCTTAAATATCTCGATATAGATAGTTGCAAGAGTTGAAAGTATTCGATTCTCCGACGTACGCAACACCGAGATAAACGTACCAAACACAACGGAACAGAGGATAGCCACAGCCGAAATTGCCAACGTCATGCCAAGGCCTTGCAGCAAAAACTGCATATTCACCCAGGTAAAAAGCTCAGCCATCTTACGCCTCCTTTCCGTGCTCGTTATTACGAGTCTTCGCATCGCGCTCCGGTAAATCGTCTAACACATCTTCAGTCGCGTCAGAATTTTGTTTTTCTAACTTCTCTCTACCAGATGATGCGATGTGGTCAGATATAAACTCATTATCAGAAAACGACTCTTCAGCAAGTTCGGCATCCTGACGTGCCATACGATCGGCTAGGTGACGTTTCGCACCGGTACGGCCCGTCTTGGTATGAGTCTTGCGCCGAATACAATCCTCATCAGCATCGCATTCATCTTCGATTTGCTGTTGCAGCTCCTTGCCAATAGCATCGGCTATCTCAGCCGCACGACGTCCCGTGATAGGATACGAGCTAACCGTCTGATCGGGATTCTCGGGATCGTAAAGCGTATGCAGTGGATGCCGAGGTGACGGAGCTGCTGGAGCGGGCGCAATGTTGATAGTGTCATACATGGTCTGCA
>JAEWYG010000204.1 GCA_023395755.1 Actinomycetes bacterium
GGGTTTTAGATAGCAAGAATTTTAAGAACTATAAAAGACGACCTGCGAAGATAGCGAAACGCTAGACTTCGCGAACCATCTAGCATTACTAACCAATGGAGAACACAAGGAAAATACTTGGTTTCAAATACTTGGTTTCATAATTACAAAAGAGGCGCAAGTTCAACGCTTCGCCTTAAGGCCCATGAATAGTTCTCAGAACAGGAGCGTCCATCCCATGAGCAACTGTCTTGTCGCGCAATCCGGTGGCCCTACGGCCGTTATCAATGCCAGCCTCGCTGGCGTCATCCGCGCCAACCAACTGAACCCCGTATACGATCGCGTCTTCGGAGGCATCCACGGCATCGAAGGCGTGCTGGAAGGAAAGCTATACGACCTCACCGATCTTCCCGGCCATGACATCGACCTGCTGAAGCAGACCCCGTCTTCCGCACTAGGTACCTGCCGCTACAAGTTGAAGCGCGGCAACGATGTTGATTACGAACGCCTCATTGAGGTTATGGACGTAAACGATATCGAAACTCTATTCTACATCGGCGGCAACGATTCAATGGATACCGTGGACGCACTATCGGAATGGGCGCAAGTTAGAGGGTTGAACAAGCGCTTCGTCGGTATCCCGAAGACAGTAGACAACGACCTAGTGCCCGTAGATCACTGCCCCGGGTTCCCCAGCGCAGCCAAGGTGGCCTGCTCCATTACGCACGCCACCTACTTGGATTACGCGGCCTACACCCGCCCCGAGGTATTCGTGCTGGAAACCATGGGCCGCGATGCGGGCTGGCTCGCCGCAAGCTGCTGCGTGTCGGGTGATGTCGACCTCCTGGTGCTTCCCGAAGTAGATTTTAACAAGCAAGCCTTCCTCGCAGAGGTGCAGAAAAAGTTCAACGAGAAAGGTGAGTGCTACATCGTCGTATCCGAGGGCGCACACTTCGCCGACGGCGCCTACCTGTCTGCTGGAGATACGTCCCATGACGGGTTCGCCCATGCCGTACTGGGCGGCGCGGCGCTGACGTTGAAGCAGATGATCGTCGATGCTGGCATCGTACCGCGCGGCGTGGTGCAGGACCTATCGCGCGCGGCACGCTCCAGCAACTTCGCCCAGAGCCTCGTGGATGTAACGGAAGCCTACGAGTTGGGCATGAGCGCTCACATGCACAGCGCGGACCCAATTTTCACCGGCCAGGTGGTGGGCATCCGCCGCGAAGACAAAGACGGGTGCTACAACGCGAAGTTCTTCACCGGACCCGCCAGCGAGTTCGCCAACTACGTGAAGCAGTTCCCCGCCGAGTGGATCCTGCCCAACTACCAGGGCATCACACCCGAAGCTGTGGCATACTTCAAACCGCTCATCGAAGGTGAGCCGAAGCTTATCTGCGAAGGTGGACTGCCCGTAACGCTGAAACCGTTCAACAAGTAAGAGACAAAACGAATTCGCACTTCTACCTTAGCAGCAGTGCGATACATAATAATTTCGCCACAAAATATTGCGTAAGGACAAACGCACGGCCGCAAACTACCGGTAAGGGGGCTCGAAGCCACTATGTCCGCAGAAATAGTTACGCCTGTTCTTTTTGCCCTCGCGATCTTTGCCTCATTACTTTTTATTCTAAAGCTGCTGAAGAAACGCGGCATGAACTTCACGCCCCGCGTATTCATTGCCCTGGGACTGGGCATTGTATTAGGGCTCAGCATACAGTTAACCCTCGGACGAGGAAGCGACCCAGCAACTATCGTACTAGACTGGATGTCCCTTGTGGGGCAAGGCTATATTGCCCTTTTGAAAATGCTCGTTATGCCATTGGTGTTCGTGGCTATTGTTGGCGCCTTCACGCGCACTCAAATCACCGAAAATCTTGGACGCATCAGCATCGTCGTACTGGCTGTGCTGCTGGGCACAGTCGCCCTTGCGGCGCTTACCGGTTGGGCGGCTGTCGCATTCTCGGGCCTTGCTGGCGCGGGATTCACCGATGGGAGCGTGGATGTCACAAAATTGGAAGCCCTGCAAAGCAGCCAGCAGAAAGTGACCAACCTAACACTTCCCCAAGAGATACTCTCGTTCATTCCCGTCAACATATTCGCCGACCTGACGGGCAGTCGCTCAACATCAACCATCGCCGTCGTCATCTTCTCCTCGATCGTTGGCGTCGCCTACCTCAAGCTGCGCGACAAAAACTCGGAGCAGGCTGCGTTCTTCAAGCAACTCATCGACAGCCTGTACGGCATCGTCATGCGCATCGTGTCCATGGTACTGGCGTTAACTCCTTACGGCGTGCTTGCGCTGATCGCCCATGTCATGGCAACCAGCGACTACAATGCCATCCTCGACCTAGGCAAGTTCGTGCTGGTATCTTACGGCGCGTTGGCCTTCATGTTCTTGGTACATTGCCTCATATTGCTAGGGAATCGTGTGAGCCCACTCGTCTACTTGAAAAAGACGTTTCCCGTGCTCAGTTTCGCGTTCGTGTCACGCACGAGCGCCGGAGCCTTGCCGCTGAACATCGAAACTCAATCGCGAGCGCTGGGTGTAGACGATGCCACAGCAAACTTTTCGGCCAGCTTCGGTATGTCCATCGGACAAAACGGTTGCGCTGGCATTTATCCCGCTATGTTGGCAACCATCATCGCACCTACGGTGGGTATCGACGTGTTCTCGCCCATTTTCATTGCGGGTTTGGTAGCCGTAGTGGTTATCAGCTCGTTTGGCGTAGCAGGTGTAGGCGGCGGTGCAACATTCGCTTCACTCATTGTATTGGGAACCATGGGGCTTCCCATTGAAATTGTGGGACTACTCGCCTCAGTTGAGCCGCTCATTGACATGGGCCGAACAGCACTGAACGTAAGCGATTCAATGGTAGCTGGCGTAACCGCATCAAATGTCGTAGGGACACTCGATCACACCGTGCTGACCGACCCCGATGCCCGCGTGAACAGTGAGGGGCAGGCAGGGCTGTAGCGCCTCGCCACTCCCACCCCTCCCCCGCAACACGGCTGAACCCGCCGCAGAAGGCCGCTCGGCGCAACCGACGCAGTTCGTCGTTCCTACCCCCGTTCGGCCAGCAGCTTCTGCAACTCTTGCTGCACGCCATGTTCGGCATTGGTGGCTATAACTTTTGTTGCAATTTGCTTGATAGCAGATCGAGCGTTGCCCATGGCGCAGCTCACACCTGCCATACGTAGTATTTCGTAGTCATTCATCGAGTCGCCGAACGCCATAAGCTCGCTCGCCTGCACGCCATGAGCCTCCATAATCTGCTCAATACCTGTCGCCTTATTTACGCCCCTCTGCATAACATCAATCCATTTGCGACCAGACGGCGCAAACACGAAATCATCACCTAATTCACGCGTCAACGCATAGGCCATATCCATAACACCTTCGTCGCAGTACACCGAAGCCTTCAGAATGTTCACCTCGGGTGTGGGAACCTCGAACACCCGCTCGGGATTCGGCAGGTTCTTGTCCATCTCACGTTCGAAACGTTCCTCGTCATCAAGAAGATAGCTGCGAGAGCGATCGAACAGTGCCAGATGCAACGTATCAAACATACCCGTCACGCGAGCGAGTCGACGCACCGCCGCATGAGAAAACACTTCGCAGTCGACAAGCCGCCCACTAACAATAACCTGAGCACCGTTTGAGGCAACGAAATCCATACACTCCACCACCGGTTCAAACAATTCATGCAAGGTGTCGTAACGTCTCCCCGACGAAGCAACAAAAACAATGCCCGCTTCCCTTAGTCGCAGAATCAGATCGTATGATCCTTCAGGCGCACACTGATTCGCATCAAGAAATGTCCCATCCATGTCGCTCGCAATAAGTTTAATCACGTCGTTGCTCCTCCTTCTTAGTCGTATTTATGACCATTGTAGGCGGCAAGCAAAGGTAGTAACCGTCCTTCGCAAAGACTTTGCGGAAATTTGAGGAAACGGTTACTTAAGGGGCGTAGCTTGGCAATAATTACCACTCGATTAGAGCCAGGAAGACAGTGAGCGGCTCTGTTACGCGATAATTAGCAACAGCACAACGCTCATCTACGCGGCGAATAATGGCTTAGTGCACGTTCTTAACTTCTCATTAAAATACCTGTTCAAAAGCTATGTAAACCTCAGCGTGCGGAAAATTTCTCAAAATGCGCGTCCAGGTTGGTGGAATGAGCGAAGCTGCGCAAGCAAGATAGATGAGCCGCAGCGCCCTCCCCTCTTACGCCAGCGGCACAAACCCGCACTTCGAGTATGATAACAATGCAACCAGAGAAGGGACCCTCAATGAGTTTCGCAGAAAACCTCGCCTACCTACGTCAGCATTACGACGTGACACAAGAAGGGCTTGCTGAACAGCTGGGCGTATCACGTCAAACCGTAAGCAAGTGGGAAGCGGGTATGAACTATCCTGAAATGGACAAACTACTGGCGCTGTGCGACCTATTTAATACCAATCTCGATGACTTCATGCGCGGCAACGTACTGGTGGTGAAGGAGAACGACACCGAAACCTATGACCGCCACATGAACCATTACGATCTTTGCACCGTAATGGGTGTCGCACTTATTTTAGTAGGAGTAGGTGCTATCGGTCTGCTTGAGGGCCTCGGGTGGCCCGACAACTTGCAAGTAGTAGCACTTTTATCATTTGTAGTAATAGGAGTAGTCATCATAGTTGTAGGTAGCTTGAATCATGCCGAGTTTAAGCGCCGCAACCCCCGCATTGAACCACGCTACGAGGCTGCGGTGCTTGAACGTTTCAGTCGTCGATTTCCCCTTCTTATGGGAGCGGGCGTTGCACTTATCTTGCTTGATGTCATTTTTCTTGTTGGGTTATCTCCCGATGACAGCGCGTTCAATGTTGTGAACGGTGTACATCTAGAAGAGATAATTGTGGCACCATTCATGCTTATCTTAGCTATTGCAATTGGCCTTCTTATATGGGGTGGCATGCAAAAATCGAAATATGACTTATCTGAACTCACCTTTATTACACGCCATCCCGAGGCGTTAAAAAATCTACCCACAAGCGCTATTGTAAAGTCACCCGAACAGATTCGTGGCGAGCGTATTATAGGTGCAATCTGCGGTTGCATCATGCTACTTGCCGTCATCGTCTTTCTCGTATGGGGCCTTGTACCCCTGTTCAACCAGATCGGCGGCTGGGATGGCTTAGACAAGGGCGAACTGAAGCGCGCCATAAAAGATGGACAAGGCGGTTTCTACATCAGTTGGATCTCGTTTGTGGTTGGCGGTATTCTCTGCGGCATCGTCTGCCTCATAGGCAGCATCTTTAACAAGTCGAAAGAAGATTGGATTGCTGAGGCCTGCCAAGAAGATGCCTGGGTGCAAATGACTGTAGAAGAAGCCGCCCGCAGCCGCGACCCCTGGACCTACGGCTCGAGCCCCGTAGCCCACCGCGATAGCCAATCAGCCGACCCCTATTCGGCGACTACAGCAGAAACACTCACACCGCGCCAAACACCCACTTCTAACCTGCACATCAAAAAGTAAAACCGCCATGCGAGGTTTCCTTTATGGCAGCCTCGCACACATCCCAGATCTTTTTACTTAGCAAGCACCGTTCCCTCAGTCGCCCTTTCAACAGATCCCTTCAGGCAATGTTCCCGAAACCCTCACTCCCCCAGTTTTTCGGCAGCTTCAAGCCACTCTTCCTCAAGGGCGTCAATCTGAGTTTGCAGGTTGTTAATCTGAGATTGGAAATCGCCCAACGCCGCAAAGTCGCTCGGATCGGCCTTCCCCATCTGCGAACGCACATCATCAATCTTTCCGTTCAGCGTTTCCATCTTGCGCTCATTTGATTGCATAATTTTGCGCAGGGTGCGAATCTCACCACCAGAAAGAACAGGGGCAGTTTTTGAATCGAGGGCAGATCCAGCTTCGCTGGAGGGTGCGCCTTTCGTCACACCTTTTCGGGAAGCCGCTTTATCAGCGACACCTTCAGTCTGGCGCTTCCGCTCCTCGGTAAGCCTCAAATATTCGTCAACACCACCAGGCAAGTGGCGTAGCTTGCCATCTAACAAGGCGTACTGATGATCGGTCACGCGCTCCATAAGATAACGATCGTGGGTAACCAGCAACAACGTACCGGGCCAGCTGTCTAACAAGTCCTCCACCATGGCCAACATATCAGTATCCAAATCGTTGCCCGGCTCATCCAGCACCAGCACGTTGGGCTCATCCAGCAAAATTAGCATCAAAGCTAGACGACGCTTCTGTCCACCCGACAAATCACACACCGGCTCGTTCATGTCCGCATTAGTAAATCCCAGCTTTTCCAGCAACTGGCCAGGAGTCATCTCCTTACCGTCAAGCATAGTGCGACGGCTGTAGCGACCAACCACCTGACGCACGCGATCGTCGCCCAAACTTGCTAAGTCATCTAAGTGCTGCGACAACACGGCAAAACGTACGGTTTTGCCAATCTTAGCCACTCCCCCGTCCAAGGGCTGCAATCCTTGAATTACGCGCAAAAGCGTGGTCTTACCGGCACCATTCTCCCCCACAATGCCATAACGGTCGCCCGGTCCGATAATCCAGTCCACATCATCTAAGATAGCGCGTTCGCCAAATTGCACGCAAGCGTGCTCTAGGTCTACCACCTGCTTACCTAAGCGCGCCATGGCCATACGCTTAAGTTCTTGCTCGTTGCGCAAAGGAGGCACATCAGCAATAAGTGCCTGTGCTGCGGCCACATGAAACTTGGGTTTCGTGGCACGCGCCCGTGCTCCTCGCGAAAGCCACGCCAACTCGCGACGCAGCTCGTTTTGTCTCTTCTGTTCAGCCAATGCCAGTAGGCGATCGCGCTCGACGCGCTGCATAATGTAGGCAGAGAAGCCTCCTTCAAATGGCTCCACCAAGCGATCGTGCACTTCCCACATACGCAAGCACACCTCATCGAGAAACCAGCGGTCGTGCGTAACTACCAAAAGCGCACCCGCTCCCGGTTTCCAGCGATTTTTCAGATGATCAGCAAGCCACGTAATAGCTCGCACGTCCAAATGGTTTGTCGGTTCGTCTAGCGCAAGCATATCCCAGTCACCAATGAGCAGCCGCGCCAAGTCAACACGACGTCGTTGCCCACCAGACAACGTACCCACCAGCGCATCCCAGGAAATATCAGAAACAAGTCCTGCGATAACGTCACGCACTCCCGCATCGCTCGCCCATACATACTCAGGCAAGTCTCCTACAATAGCGTGCTCAACCGTATCCTCAGAGTCAAGTGCGTCCGTCTGCCCCAGCACCCCCACCCGCACGGTACCATTTTTAAGCACACGCCCATCATCGGGGTCAAGAGCTCCCGCTAGCAGGTTTAGTAAGGTCGATTTTCCGTCACCATTGCGCCCTACGATACCAATGCGATCTCCCTCTTCTACCCCGAGCGACACGCTATCAAATACCGTTTTCGTAGGGAAATCTACCCGTACTTTTTCGCAACCGATCATAAACGCCATGTGATTTCGCCTTCCGCTTCTTCAGTCGAAAACCATCATAGCAAACCAGCCAAAAAAGGGATGGGTGAATGGGTTCGCTGTACAGATACCTATAGCCAAACAATTTCCCTACAAAGCATGACACCTCTGCGAAAAAAGAAGTCTACCCAAAATTCGTCCTCCTGCACAAAACGCTCCTTAAAAACGCTCTTTATGCAGCAACGCTAAGCCTTCTCCATCACCGCAATAGTAAAGTAGGTTCGCTCATAAGGACGATAGTACGTTTGAGTATTGATCAAAGTAATACCCTGCTTTTGTCGTAGATCAGCTACATCACGCGGCTCGTTAGCATTTTGCGCCTGGCCTAGTACCATGAAGCGTCCATGAAAATCATTAAGAATAAGCTCCCACGATTTTTTGCTTGTCAATGTAGGTGCGTACGACTCGTAAGCAAGACCCCAATTACCCTTTTGCCAATCCATATAGGTTTGAGGAATATCGGGATAAGTAACGGCTGCAACACCCTGAAAACCAATGTCTGAAGAAATAATTAAGTCAACTTCAGAAGCCTGATCGGCAACCTGTTCAAGAGGTACGCGGTTTTCGGGGGAATAATTGTCGCGTATGAGCAATGCCTGATTCAGCACCGATACTGCCAATACTAAAGCACATGTCCCGCCAAGTAGAAAGCAACTTTTCACCCGAGAAAGCAAAAGTGATACAGCTAAAAACAGCGGCCCAATGCTTACAAATAAATAACGATAGTACAGTATGTTTGAATGCATAAGATCGGAGAGAATAAACGCAAGGCCAGCCGCCCCCATATATACGCCCAATGAGCACACCACGGGAAGTACCTTGTCAGACAAAAGCCATCGCGCAAAACAACGAGCGCGTCCCGACGAAGCAGCACCCTTCGAATCTACTGATTTCTTCGTAGATGACAGCGAACCCGCTACGACATGCTTGCCTTCTGCCGTGCCGTGTCCCCCTTGTAATTTCAGACTTCGTATCGCCTTCCAACATCCGAACAGCACAAATGACGCCGCCAGCACCAACGTCGCAATCCACAGCACTTCAAGAAGCATTCCCCCTACAGGACCATACGCCCCACGCGAGGCAAACGATACTTGACTCGTCATAATCGGATACGTGGCTAACTCGATATATGTTGTTGGAAACACAATTTTCGCCCAGTACGTTTCCGAAACCACGCCCACTTGATTTACCAAAACCAAAAGCCAAGGCGTATACAGCAGCACCTGCACGAACGCCCCTACAAGAAACACCCCTAAGGCACGCCAACGTCCACGCGCGCCAGGTTTTCGCAGTGTCGAGACCAGCAAATAAGCCAATAGCAAAGCATTCACGGTAAATGCCGCCAACACACCATAGTAATGGAGATAAGCGCTGGCCAAACTGGCCGCAAAAAACACGATCCAGCAACTCGGCGCTACCTTTTGTTTCTTGCGGCACGCACAGAAAATGCGCCAAGCATAAATCGCGCACAACATAACCGTAAAGGTAGCCCACGAATACATACGAATCTCTGTCGCCATCGTAGCCACGTAAGGAGTAAACAGCGCAAAAAACGAGAATAAGACCCCCGTACGCCAGCCAAAATCACGCCTTAGATGCGTTAGGCCCAACATTGCCAAGGCCACCGACCCTGCAATAGCAAACAATCGATACACGAGGATGTTCTGTCCAAACACCAGGTTTAGAGCATGTAGTGCCCAATAGAACAGCACCGGATGTACGTCGCCAGATCCGATACGCCATATCTCGCCAAACGAGTGATTCGCAATACCTACCGAATACGACTCATCGAACCACACGTTTCCATGAAATGCACCTGCAAGAAGAAATGCAGCACCCACCACAAGTAAAGCTACATGAAAGGTCCGCGTCGAAAGAAGCGAAAACAATCGATCGAAGCTCATGCGCAAAGGCCGTCCGATGTCGTAGTATCTGTCGAATCGCCCGAAACAATCACGGTCGGGGCTTTCCCCTGCTTTGCAGAAACTGCTTTTCCCGACACCCCTCGCTTTTCGGCCGCTGAAATATATTCTTCACGAGCGATATAGATTGGACGATTTTTAGATTCAATATAGGCGCGCGCCATATACTCACCCAAAATACCCAGCACAAACATCTGGATACCACCCATTAGCAACACTACATAGACCAATATCTGTGTGATGGGAATGTCACTGTTATAGGCAATTTTGTCATACAGGTCCCAGCCAAAGAAGAACAACGCCAAAAGCGCAAGCACAATACCTGCATACATAACTAACTTCAACGGCCACGTCGAAAACGCAAGCACTCCATTCCAGCCGTAAGAAATCAGCTTACACAGCGTCCACTTACTCTTGCCAGATAAACGCTCATGCACCTGATAAGGCATAACGTGGGTATTAAAGCCAACCCAAGCAAACAGACCCTTCGAGAAGCGAAACTGCTCATGCATGGACACAAGCGCTTGGGCCACCGGCCGACGAAACACACGAAAATCGCTCACGTCGGCAATAATACGCGTATCGCTCATACCGTTAAACGCTTGGTAGAATATTTTTTTAGCTATGCGTAGCGGCCAGCTTTCCTTACGCTTATCCTGCACGGCAGCTACAACATCGGTATCGGGGTGCTCTTCAAGATAGCGAAGCATCGTAAGTGCCACCTGCGGGTCTTGCTGCATGTCAGCGTCGATAAACCCAATGCAGTCACCCGACGCCCGCTCAAGTCCCGCGTGTAAGGCGGATTCCTTGCCGAAATTTCGAGAGAGATTTACCACAACAAAAGAGGCATTTCCCACTCCGCGCGCTCGATAGCCTTCAATTTCAGTCTTAAGCACCGCAGGAGTATCGTCCGAACTACCATCGTTTATGAAAATTAGCTCGTAGTCCAGATCCTCCGCATCCAAACATGACGTAGCCGACATTATGAACGCCGGCAAGTTACGCGCCTCGTTGTAGCAAGGAACGACCAGTGAGAAGTTCATGTTCGTCCGTTTCTCCGTTTCTCCGTAGTTGCTGGCTAGTTTATCATTGACCTAACACATGTTACTGACTTACGTAAAATACCTAGAGTTCGCTCACGACGTCCCCTTACAGGATGTCACATGTGTCAACCCAGCAAAGAGTAGCGGAGTGTTTTGATGGCAATCGTATTTCATGCCGACGACTACGGCATTACTACTGAACAGGCACGAAGCATACTTGCACTCTGCGACACGAGGGATGGCAACGGTGTACTTACCAGCATCAGCGCCTTCGCTAACAGTCCCGCATTTGAAGAATCTGCGACGCTCGCTGCGCCATATATCGAACGCAAATCGCTAAAGATAGGGGTCCATCTCAATTTAGTAGAAGGTTTTCCTTGCTCGGAAGCAACCAATGTGCCGCTCCTCGTCAGAGAGCGTGGAACATTTTGCAACGACTTCACTACACTGCTTATGCTGTCAAAGGGTTCTCAACGAGTTGCGTTGCGTAGCCAGATTGAACGAGAATGCCGTGCGCAGATTGAACGGTTCCTCACCGCATTTCCCGCGCAGCGAGGAACACTACGAATCGACAGTCACCAGCACACACATGCCATACCCTTAGTCTTCGACGCACTGCTTGCGGCGGTGCGTGCCTGCGGATGCACGCTTGAACATGTGCGCACGCCCGTCGAGCCACTCTCTCCGCATCTTGCTACCACTACCGCAGTCCGACGACTCTCGGTCGTTAATCTTGCGAAAGATATGCTCATAAGCACGTTGTGGCGCTCGAACCGAGGAAAGCTACCTGCCAACTGCAACACATCCTTGTTCTGTGGCGTATTACTATCGGGACGCATGGAGTTGATAGACAGCAATCTTATACACGAGTTTGAGACTTTGGCTGCGAAGCGCGGAGAAACCTGCGAAATAGCTGATGACGGAAACAAAGATGCTTGTCCCGCAGAAAAGAACTCGCCGACAGATGCAGAGCGCACCTCCCCAGCTGTCGAAGTATTATTCCACCCCGTAAGCGTACCGCGTGAGCAGTGTCTCGATCCTACCAACGAACCTTTTGCTCGGGCTTGCACTTCCTCCAGCCGCGACGCCGAAGCGCAAGCGCTCGTGCGACTGCGGGAAACCTACAAACGTCCTTACGTTGAAGGATCAATGTAACCGGTTAGAACAGCAGCATAATCGCCACCATAAACCCTACCGTCACGAGCGCAAACACCGCTAGAATAATCCACACTGCAGGCCGCGCCCAATTCATAGTCCACCCCACGCCAAAGCGTTCGGGCAAAAACAGACTAGGGTCGTTGGGATTGTAGTAAAAAACACCCAGTTTCCAATGCTCATCGTCGTCAGAAAGCAACAGGCCAGATCCCTGCATGCGCTTAAACACGCGCGAACCCGCCTGACCGTACACAACGCTCACCACAATAGCTCCCACGCATAACACGAGCGCGGCTATCACAATCAGTATGCCCGCCTGATTTAACGTAAGTACATTCATGAACGACAGAGGCATGGAAATCATGGCAGCTGTGATGGCTAGACCGCCCACCACAAGAT
>JAEWYG010000009.1 GCA_023395755.1 Actinomycetes bacterium
TGCTTTACGCGTGGTCAGAAGGTGGAGTTTTCCATCAATACATCGGGCATCTCGCAGGCCTTCACCATTATGATGGCGCTTGCTGGTAACTTTGATACTAAGGGTGGTCAGAATATTGGTCGTGAGCCTGCCACTGGCTACGACTCGTTCATGTTCGACGTGGTGCCAAACCAAGCAGGTCGCATGGGAAAGCGCCGCAAGGAAACGGCCATGAATATCAAGAAGCTTTCCGTGTGTCAAAACACCGGTTATCAAGACATTCTTGTGGCCGACGATGCCACCGGAGAGTTAAAACAGACCAAGCAGAATTCCGGCGGTCAGGTTATTTACGGTCAGCAAGGTGGCTTCGGTGCAGCTACTACGAAGGCTATGGCGAAGGGTGATCCTTTCCAGATTTATGGTTACTGGCAGCAAACCAGTGAGCCTATTCTTTCTATTGAGGGAGGTCACGAGATTGCCGAAGGCTTCAAAAACCTTGACTTTTTTGTAAACGTAGACCTCTACATGACTCCCTCGGGCGAGCTTGCCGATATTATCTTGCCGGCAGCACATCCTAATGAGGTTGACCGCGTAGAGTGGGCGCACTCGGGTCACGGTTATCCTACCAGCCACACCTACCTTATTCGTCAGCCGTTCCATGAGCCGCTGGGCGAATGTAAGGACGACATGGACATTTGCTTCGAATTTGCGAAGTACATGGACGTGGATATGTATTGGAAAGATAAGTATGAGTTCTTCGATTACATTGTGAAGGGCCCTGCTACTTTGCCGCCGCAGTTAAGCTGTGCGAACTTCGAGGAATTCCGTAAGCGTATTTCGGTTACGGGCGTGGAGATGTCTACGGTGAAGGGTGCGCCAAAGTACGAAACCGGGTTCATGCGCAAGACGAGCGACTTCCGTCCTGGCTTCAATACGATGTTCCGTGGCAATAAGATGGGTGCGGTCTACCGCTTCCCCGGTACAAAGACGCCTGACGGTAAAGTAATTCCACCTCATCCGCAGTCGGACAACGGCAAGATGGAAATGTGGTCGGAAGATTTGCTGCTGTATGGCAATGGTCCGCTGCCTATGTATATCGAGCCACCTATTACGAAGTTGTCGCGTGAAGATTTGCTGGCTGATTATCCTTATACCCTTATTACGGGTGGTCGTTCCCATGCGTTCTTCCATACGGAGTACCGCAATAGTCCGTGGTTGCGCGAGGTGCATCTATTCCCAACGGTGGATATTAACCCGATTACTGCTGCCGAGTGTGGTATTAAGCAGGACGACTGGGTATACATCGAAACCTATGTGGACAAGATCAAGCAGCGCGCTCATCTAACGGAGGCTATCAAGCCCGGAATGATTCATGTTGAACATGACTGGTGGTTCCCCGAGCGTGAGGCGACCGACGATTTGCATGGTGCCTTTGACAGCAACTGCAATGTGCTGTTTGAGAACAACGGTCCTTACGATCCTGCTGTTGGTACCGACAATTTCGGTGGACTCTGCAAAGTATATGTTGCTGAGGATGGAGCTCCGAAGAACATATGCATGAACGAAGAAGACCTGAAAATCTTCCTACCAATGCCCGCGGATAAGATTGCATCTGACGATCAGGTAGACGGCGTGAAGCAGGTTACCGTGAAGGGAGGTGTGGCGTAACATGACGCGCAACATTATATCTGTCGACTTGGATAGCTGCATCGGGTGTCACTCCTGTGCTGTTGTGTGCAAGCAGGAAAACGGCGTAGGGCTGGGTACTTATTACAACAAGGTGCTTACTGTTGGTCCCTCTGGCACCTATCCCGATCTGGAAATGTACTATCTGCCGGTGGCATGTCAGCATTGCGATAATCCCGAATGCGTGCATGTATGTCCCACGGGCGCCAGCTACAAGCGCGAGGATGGCGTGGTGTTGGTTGATCATAGCAAGTGCATTGGCTGTCAGTACTGTGTTATGGCCTGCCCTTACGGTGTGCGAACCTACGACGAGGGTCGCGACAAAGGTGTTATCGAAAAATGTACAATGTGTGCTCATCTTATCGATAAAGGCGAGAAGCCAGTCTGCGTAAGGCACTGTCCCGGTCAAGCACGTCTTTTCGGCGATTTGGAAGATCCGAATTCAGATGTGTCCAAGCTGCGGTCGTCCAAGACAACACACAAGCTTAAAGACGTGGGTAACCATCCGGGTGTTGACTATGCTTTGGATAAGTTCTCGTGGAAAGGGGACGAATAATGGAAATTCAATGGCCCCTTCTAATCTTTAGCGTGCTTCTCGGTGTCACATCAGGCTCCTTTGTGTTCCTCGAGGTGGGTGAACTGAAGAATAAATTCGCTGAAGTTCGTTTTATCGGTGCGCTTATTGCGCTGATCTGTTTGGCTGTGGGTGGCTGCGCCTCGGTATTCCACATGGGACACCCCGAGCGTGCGACACATCTGCTGGGCAATTTGGGTTCCGGTTTGTCAATGGAACTGTTTGCCGTGGGTATTATGGGAATTGTCGCCATTGTATATGTAGTGCTGTCGCGCAAAGATTACCCCGGTGCACGTAAGGTGTTTGGTGTGATTGCGGCAGTGCTGGGTTTGGTGCTGCCGGTCGTAGCGGGTATGTCGTACTTGATTGCTGCACGTCCCGCATGGAATAGCGCTGCTTTGCCGCTGATGTACTTAGGTGCCGGCCTGGCAATGGGCTCATTGCTTATGGCGGGCTTGGTAATGCTGCGTGGCAATGCAAAGGAAGAAGGCGGCTTCGCGCTGCGCCTCGCCCTTGCCGGTGTAATTATCATGGCGATGACGGCGGTGGCGTACGTAATCTGGGTGGCAGTGGCTCCCTATCCTGCTCCGTCGCGCTCCATTGAACGTCTCATTTCAGGCGACCTAGCAGTAATGTTTTGGCTGGGTGTGGTGCTGGTTGGTTTGATTGCCCCTATTGCTCTTACGGCGCTTGCTTGTGTGCAGTCGACAAAAGGGGAGGGTTCTTCCGGTACGGCCGATCCGAAGAAGCTTGCAGCCTTCTTGTTTGTGGCGCTCGCTGGAACGGCAGTAGGAACCATCGTTCTGCGCGTGATTATGTATGCGCTTGGCACGAGTGTAGAGCAGTTTATTTATCACTGATAACGCAGTTTTGGGTTGCGCCTGGTTCCTGGGCGCAACCCAGCTTCGACTGCCCTCCATACCCAAATGCCGACAACCCTCCCCAAGCGTTTGGGTATGAAGGACGGTCGAGTTGCTAGAGAAAGAGAGACTATTATGAGCGGAAGCATGCCTGCAGAATTGGCTGAAAATCTTATCAATTTTTGCGAGAATAGGGCTCGAGTTTACACGTTGCTGTCTCGCTGCTACGAGAGTGAACTGAGCGCTTCTTTCGCTGCCGAACTTGCGCAGGCAAATAGTATTGAGTCGGATGACGCGACGGTTGCGGCAGAATTCATCTTACTGCAGGAGGCGCTTGAGGGTTGCGATGAGGCGCGACTCGAACAGCTGGCCGTGGTGTTCAACCGTGCATTTTTCGGCATGGGTCCGCGCACTGTTCAGAAAGCATTTCCGTATGAGTCGGTGTACACGAGCGAGGGCGGTCTTATGATGCAGGACGCCTATAGTGAAGTTTTGCAGGTGTATCGCAGTGCGAATTTTACGAAGAATCCCGACTTTACCGAACCCGAAGATCATGTGGCGGTAGAGCTAGCTTTTATGGCCCTTCTCTGTGAGCGCGCAGTTGAAGTGCTGCAAGGTGGCAATGAAGAAGCTGCGGAAAGGTCTTTAGTTGCGCAGCGTTCTTTCCTTCAGCAGCATCTACTGAACTGGATTGCGCCCTTTGCTCGTGATGTTCGCGCAGCTGCAGAAAATGGATTCTATGTGCATCTTGCTTCGTTTACTGAAGTGTATCTATGTGCCGATGAGCAGGCGCTGAGCGAGGTTCTCGACTAGCTTGCAAGAGGCGATGTGCAATGAGGAGATGGTGAACGTGGGGGAAACAATAACCCGTCGCGGTTTTCTAGCGGCTGGGGTCATGGGTGCGGCAATGGTGGGTGTTGGCGGGTTTGGCTCTGTAACGAAGCAGGCAGATATTCCGTTTGTGAGGCCTCCAGGTACAGAATCGAATGCGAGTTTGGTTGCGGCATGCAATCGCTGCCAGCGCTGCTTGCAGGCGTGCCCCTACGGTATTGTTACGCCGGTTCCGCTGGCGGATAGCCTCGTAGGCTACGGTACACCAATGTTAACGTTTCAGAACGGTTACTGCGACTTTTGCATGAAGTGTGTAGAGGCATGTCCTACCGGCGCTTTGTCTTTCGGGGGGCTGCTTGAGCGCGATTTGGGCGTGGCGGTTGTGGTAAAAGATGCGTGCGTGGCATGGGATTGGTCGGGCTGTACGGTATGCAAGGATGAGTGCCCGGTGGAAGGCGCTATTAGTCTTGATGATCATGACCGTCCTGTGGTGAATGCCGATTTTTGCGACGGCTGTGGCCGCTGTGAGAAGGTATGTCCTTCCGCATCGCTGCGTGCCTACAATGCTGGTGTTGAGGCAAAAGGCATTGTTGTAGTTTCTCGGGCCAGTGCTGCAGGACAAGAAAGTGGCGCCATCTCTAGTGTAGAGCTGAGGGCGGGTCGCCGTGTTTTGGTACCTGCGCCGCGCGCCCCCCATTCGTTAGGTCAGCACCCCGATGGCCCCGAGGCGATGCGCGATGCGGGCGCCGTGCGTTCGCCGGTGACGGCATCGAGCCAGAAGGGGGGTTCCTATGAAAACGCGTAAACGTGTCGTGCGTATATTGGTTGCGTTGGGCGTGCTGGTGCTAGCGGTAGCTTCAGCACACTTTGAGGGGGCCTTGCCTGTCGCTACGCTTTGCGTGGCCTGTCCGGTTGGTTTCTCTCAGGTTGCTGTGGCATCGGGAACTATTCCGTGGCATCTGCTTCCGGGCATGCTTGCGGTGCTTGCTATTGTATTTTTGCTTGGGAGAGTGTTTTGCTCGTGGGTGTGTCCTACGCAAATGCTGAAGAACATTTTCGGTGGACGTGCGCCTCGCGGCATCCTTGGACGCAGCGGCCAAGCTGTCGAAAAGAAAGATTTTGAACCTCCCCGAACTTGCTCAACCTGCGGAAGTACAGGCAGTCTGAAAACTCAAGGCGTGGTGCTGGTGGTATTGCTGGTGGTGTCCTTTATCGTGAAGTTTCCGGTATTTTGTCTGTTTTGCCCCATTGGTTTGGTGTTTGGCACACTTTGGGCGTTGAACCGTGTGTTTGTGCTGCTGCAGCCAGGTTGGGAACTGGTTGTTTTTCCTCTCATGCTCATAGCTGAACTCTTTTTGTTCAAGAAGTGGTGCGCCGCCATTTGTCCCCTTGGATTCTTCTTCGGACTTATGGCCAAAGCTCGCACCAAGCTTGGTTTTGGTATGCGCCCTCGTGCAGACTGTACCACTTGCATAGCTTCTGAGGGCTGTCGCACCTGCTCGACAGTATGTCCTGAAAATATTGAGGTATCTACCAATAACAACGAGGTTATTTTGCAAGATTGCTCGCTGTGCGGTGACTGTACTGAGAACTGCCCAACGAAAGCTATTAAACTAACATTGAGACGAGAATCTTCTAAGGCGATCGAAGAGACCGCCAAACGCGTTTAATGCTCGCAGGCAGAAAGAGAGGAACCCGAATACAAAACTCCCCTCTCAAGGTAATCTTTAGAGGGGAGTTTTGTATATGTGGTGCCCTCTTGGGGAAGGAGGGAAAGGGCACCTTGGGGGTTGTGCCAGCTTACGCAGTAAACGCAGCGGCGTTCTTGCCAGCAATGCGGCCGAACGTGTAGATGTCAGACATGGAGCACGATCCCAGGCGGTTCGTACCCATCTTGTGACCAGCTACCTCGCCAGCAGCGAAGAGACCGGGGATGGCTGTACCGGCACCATCGAGCACTTGCGCCTCGGTGTTAATGTGCAGGCCACCCATGGTGTAGTGTACGGCTGGCTTGTAGGACATAATGTAATACGGGCCTTCTTCAATAGGAATAAGCTTGGCGCGATAATTGAAATCGGTGTCCTTGCCGTCTTTGCAGAACTGGTTCCACTTTTCAACGGTCTTCTTTAGCTCTGCGGCATCGATTCCGAATGGTTCCGCAGCGCCTTCAAGCGTGTCAGATTTCACAATAACCTTGCGTGCTTCAAGATTTTCGTACTCGTCGGCATGAGTCTTTAACAGTCCAGTTTCGTCAGCCTCTTTCTGGTTGAACAGCATATAGGCCTGACCATCGGTTTGCTTCTTAATGGCGTTCGACAACACGTCACGACGGTCTAGCTCCTCAACGAAGCGATCGCCTTCCTTGTTTATCATGATAGCGCGGTCTTCCAAGCGCATATCACCCACGTAGAGCAGCGCGCCGGTTTGAGGATCGCATACCGGGTAAGTCTGAATGTACTCCATGTCGATGAGATTCGCACCGATTTTCTCAGCCATGGTGATACCATCTCCGGTAGCGCCTACCGAATCGGTTGACAAGATAGATTCATCCATGGCGGGGTTGTACTTCTTGCGCATCTCGAGATTCGACCCGAAGCCGCCTGCAGCCAATACTACCGCTTTGCACGCAACCGTTGCCTCTTCGCCAGTGATGCTGTTTTGTACCTTTACGCCGGTAACAGCTCCGCTAGCATCTTTCACTAACTCCATAGCGCGCGTGTTGTCTACAAGCACAATCTCGTCTATTTCATTTACGCGCTTTGTTAGCTTGGAGGTCATTTCCGAACCACTGTGGGTGATGGGGATAATGGAGCGCTTGATGGTGTGTCCACCGAACTGCATAAGGTCGTGCTTCCATGAGATGCCGCCCTCAAACGTGAGCCATTGAGAGGCGTCGAGCGCGCCTTCGGCGATAACTTGTACCAGCGCAGGGTCTCCCTTGCTGTCGCCACCTACGAGCATATCTTTGGCAAGCGCATCGGGGGAATCGGCGATGCCTTCATGCTGCTGAATCCAGTTGCCCGGTACGGCCATCTCGCCGCCAGACAGTGCGGTGTCGCCGCCGCAAACACCCATTTTTTCCATGAGTACAACGTTTTTTCCCTCGTTTGCGGCCGTAATGGCAGCCGCAAAGCCAGCACCGCCAGCGCCCACAACCACGACATCGGTGGAGGCGGGTAGCGATACCTCGCTTACGTATTCTGCCTTGTCTCGTTTCTTCCAATCACTAGATTTTTGACCGGCGGCGTCGAGTGCCTGAGCTACGGCCGAGGTGAAAGCCATGCTGGATAACGTGGCACCCGATACGGTATCAACGTTGAGTGTCTGGTTGTCTACGATAAGCTTTGAAAGGCGATCCATTGCTACATCGCCCATGCCAGGCGTCTCGCGCGAATCGAGTACGGTGATGCGATCGATTTTGCCGTCGGTTACCATAACCTCCACATTGAACGTTCCGTGCTTGCCCATGCCGCTGCCCACGCCCGCTGCGGACTTTGCGGATCCGGCACCACCTTCGTCCTTCTTGCCTGATGGTGCACATCCAGCTAAAGCCAAGGTGCCACCCACGGCGGCAAGCGCGCTGCCCGTTAAAAACTTCCTGCGTGATAATCCGGTCATGTAAGTCCTCCTTACGTTGGTCGACCGCATACGTTTGCGGCCGACGTGGCTGGCATCGATTGCTGCGGTGCCAGCACCCTCCCTTGCGTTTTTGCGTCGCGGTAAACCGCTTTGCTTGAACAAACGGAAGCCTATCATCTTGAAAAAAAGGAGCAATTATCCAGGGCGGTTAAATCCTTAACCCTTCATTAACCCTTGCTTGATAAGGCTGTTTCGCTATGATAAAACCGATTGCTGGCAGCAACGGGGTGCAGACTGCGCCCAGTCGCAGGGCGGCTAAGTCGCAGGGAGGCGAAGTGGCGTGCAAGATTTCATAGAACGATGGAAGGGTGTATTCGGACGCGTAGCCGCTATCCCACTTGTGTTTATGGGGGTAGGTGTTTATCGAGCCTGGCTTGCCACGTTCTTTCGCTACGATGCGTTCCCTACTATTGGCGTGTTTGATTACTTTTTGTTCGAAGGAGCAATTGGCGTCGTTTGCTTTGCGCTTGCTTTTGCCGCACGGAAAGTGATACCGCTGTGGTCGAACCGCGCCATCGGGCGCGCAGCGGCAGTGGCTATGGTGGGAGGTTCGGCGCTGGTTGTAGCGGCTTGTTTTGGCGTACAAAACGATATTATGAAATGGATCGGCCTTGTATGTGCCGGTGCAGGCTTAGGCGCACTTATTCTTATGTGGGCTGAGTTCTATGGATCACTGAATCCCATGCGAGTGGCCTTATACCACGCTATGGCTATTGCCTGCGGCGAAGCTCTGAAGTGGCTATTTATGGGAATAAATGCTTCCTATTTGGCTTTTTTTGCTGTGGTGCTGCCGCTGGTATCGCTTGCTTGCGTTAAGGCGAGCATGAGGCGTTTGCCATCGCATGACCTTCCTCAAAAGGCAAAGCAGGGCACGTCGTATGCGTTTCCTTGGAAGCCTATTCTACTCATGTCGGTGTGTACGTTCGCGGGCGGCTTTGGTACGCTTCCGGCTCAATCCTTGGTGACGGGTAATCTTGTTGGGGCGATGTTCGTGTGTGCCTTGGTGTTCTTTGGCGTACTTTCGGCTTCGAAGTGGTTTAACTTCGATACGATCTACCAGCTTGCTTTCCCCTTATTCATTATTGGCTTCTTGTTTGTAACCCCGTCGTTTGGTACTAATCCCGAAATCATGGCTATGTGTTACGACGCAGGTTACACGATGTTGTCTATGTTTATCATGATCGTATTAAGTAGTATTACGTATCGCTTCGGTATCAGCGCCGTATGGATTAGTGGCATCGAGCGTGGAATTCGCTACATCGTTGAACTGCTAGGTTGGGGCCTTTTTGCCGTATTGTCATCGCATGCAAGTGAACAAACCACCTCGGTAATTTATACGGGTGTTGTTATCGTTATGGTTATTATCTTTACGGCTATTCTATTCACCGAGCGTGGCTTATCTGCTCGCTGGGGTATTACCGTGTCGGGTGACCCCCTTTCCGATGAAGACGGCCCCTCTTCTCCCCAGCTTGCCTTGCGTGTGGCCGACTTGTCGCGCTCTCACGACCTGAGTCCGCGCGAGGAGGAAGTGTTGCAGCTTCTGGCTCGACGCGAGTCGATGGCGCAGATCGAAAAGGATTTATTTGTAGCGCATGGCACTATCAAAGCGCATATTAGTCATATTTATCGCAAGCTGGATG
>JAEWYG010000011.1 GCA_023395755.1 Actinomycetes bacterium
CGCCTCAAGACGTTTAAAAAGGACGGCAAGAAGGTAACCTGCGAGACCATAGACGGCCGTCGCAGAAGGCTCGGGCTGGCTGCCTGAGCAAGTCCAAGAATCCTGCCGCACCCCCAATCGGCGAAAAGATGGCATTTGCGGGGGATTGCGGCGACACTGACCTTCAAGGTGGCTGCCGATGCGCCTCAATAACGGGACGCAGCTACCGGCTATCCTAAAACCTCAAGTTCGCGCGGATAGCTGTTCAGCACTTCACAGCCGCCTTCCGTGACGAGTACGAGGTCTTCAATGCGTACGCCAAATTCGCCGGGTAGATAGATACCCGGTTCGATGGAGAAGGTCATGCCAACTTGTACGGGCTCGTTGTGGGTTGCGGATACATCGCCAGGTTCATGCACATCAAGGCCAATCTGATGTCCGAGGCGGTGGGTAAAAAAGGCTCCATAGCCGGCCTCTTCGATAACATTGCGAGCCGCTGCGTCAAGCTCGCAAAAGGGTACGCCAGGAGCAACCAGGGCGCGAGCTGCCGCATTGGCGCGCTGCACAATCTCATGCACTTCACGCTGTTTGTCGCTGGCTTCGCCAAAAACAAAGGTACGCGTCATGTCGGCGCAGTACTCATCTTGACGGCACCCCACATCGAATAGCACCACGTCGCCGTGCTTCAACGGCGTGTTGTCGGGTTCGTGATGCGGATCGGCGGCATTTGCGCCAAAGCTTACGATAGGTCCAAACGAACACCCTTGTGCTCCCAGCTCTCGATAAATGCCTTCCAGCTGACAAGCGACCTCGGCCTCGGTTACTCCCTCATATATGAGGGAGCGGAAGCGATCCATGCCCGCATCGTTTGTTCTTGATGCAGATCTCATGGCCGCTCGCTCGGCATCGTCTTTGTGAGCGCGCGCATCGTCTACGGCAACGGATGCCAGTACGAAACCGCTTGCAGCCTTGCATGCCATCAGAGGAAGGAGGAAGCGGGCTGTTAGTACTTTATCGCAGCCCAGAGGAGCCGTTGTGTCGCAATGTTGTGCAAGCAGCAACACTGGATTGTCGGTATCGGTAAACCACTGCACTTCGCATGGCACCTTTTCAGGAATGATAAATAGTTCATTCATAAACAAAACGGGTTGATGCTCTTGCGTGAGGAATAGCCCCAAAAAGCGTTCATCCGGTTCAATGTAGACACCGGTCAAATATTGTACTGAGCGAGGGTCGCTCACTAGCATTTGTGTGAGGCCGAGCTGCTCGAGGTTCTTCATAACGGTGGCGATGCGCTGCTCGTACATGGGCTCTCCTGTCGATCGAGATTGAATAATGCGATGATAAAGCAAAAGTGATGTGACGTGTGTCGTTTTCTGTAGCTTTGCGACGATGGTGTTCTGCGGGTTGTTAACGGTGAGAGGGAAGGGCTTGCTGCCTTATCTTTTATACCTTTGCATCTACTGAGGGTATTTTTTCTTATCGTTTGCCTGTCGCGCGTTGGAGGATTCTCGTTTCCCGCGGGTGTTCGGTAGCTGCGGGCGTGCGGGTGGCGTATGATACGCAGCATGACAAACGGACTTACTTATACACGCAAGACTACTTCGACCGAGGCAACCAAGCAGTTGGCCTCCACCCTCGCTCCCTACCTGCATGCGGGTGATGTTGTTGTGCTTTCAGGCGATTTGGGAGCAGGGAAGACGCAGTTCGTACAAGGGGTGGCTACCCGTTTAGGGGTGCGCGATCAGGTAACCAGTCCCACCTTCAATATCTTGCTGCAATACCCTGGTGGCAGCCTGCCGTTGTATCACTTCGACCTTTACCGGCTGGAAGCTTCAGACGAACTCGAGGATATCGGTTACTACGAGACCATCGATGGTGATGGAGTTTCTTTCGTTGAATGGGGCGAAAAGTTTCCCCAGTCGCTTCCCTGTGGTTATCTTGAGGTGTCGATTACGGTTGACGAGGATGGCAACCGCCATGTCTGCGCTCAGTCGTTTGGCGACCGTGCGAGGCAATTGCTGTTTGTGTGGGCGAAGGATTCCAAATCGCGTCTGATGAAAACAGCGGGGTGACACAGGTGAACAAAGACCAGATGGGGTCGTCGGATACGACGGCCGTCTTCAACGCGCAGCGATGCTATGTGCTTGCGTTCGATACCGCGAACGAAGTTATTGCTCTAGGGGTCGGGGAGCTTTGTGCAGAAAGTCGCACGGTGCGTCAGGTAGCTTCGGTGGAAGCTTCGGCTCACCGAGTTTCCAATACTCAATTGCTACCCCGTATCGATGCTCTTCTTACCGAATTGGGTGTTACTCGCGACCAGCTGGCTTGTGTTGTGTGCGGGCGCGGTCCGGGCTCATTTACGGGTGTGCGTATTGCTATCGCTACAGCTAAGGGCATTGCCTCGGCATTGGGTGTGGCTTTGGTGGGCGTGTCTTCGTTAGATGCTGTGGCTTGGAATGTGCAGAGTGCGGGTGTGCGCGGAGAGCTGGCCGTGGTGGCCGATGCTATGCGTAAGGAAGTGTACCCGGTGCGCTACTGTCTAACGGACGAAGGTGTACAGCGACTCGATGCAGATCGTGTGGTAAAGGCTGAACTTGCGGCAGAAGAACTAGCTTCAGCTACGTCGCTTGAAAACGAGGGGCATCTACAGGTCGCTGGCGATGCGCTGGTAAAGTACACCGAGTTATTTTCTCCTGTGGGAATATTGCTGTCCGAAAAGTTTTGGGCTCCAACAGGCGCTGGCCTTTTGCAGGCACTGCAAGCTGCCTGGCATGCTGACGAAGCAGATCCCTTCGACGCTCTGCGACACAATCCAGCGTTCGCGTTGCCCGTGTATACGCGTCTGTCTGATGCGGAGGAAAACGAGCGCATTCGTTTGGCGAAGAACGACCCGAAGAATCTTGCTGTTGGTGTGCAGGAGGTGGCGCTGCGTCGTGATCAGCGTGCCAGTATGCACGATACGGCCATTCTGAATGCTCGACCTGCGGCGGATGGTATCACCTACAAACCACTTGACGCTGTGCATGCGGGGTCAGTTGCGGCTCTGGAAATGCGCGTCATGGCATTGGATGCCTGGAGCGAACGCTTGGTGGCCGATGAATTGCCGCGTCCTGATCGTATCTGGTGGGCGGCATATGACGAGAGTGTCCTCGTTGGCTATGCCGGAGGCTGGGTTGTCGACGGTGCGCTCCAGATTCTTAAAGTGGGCGTCAATCCTGCAAATCGCAGGCAAGGCATCGCGCGCGAATTGTTGGCGCGCGTTGCCGCCGATGCCCGCGATTTGGGGGCCAAGGTATGCTCACTCGAAGTCCGAGCATCAAATGTTGGAGCGCAGGCTCTCTACGAGTCGCTGGGGTTGCACTCTCTGGGTGTGCGTCCTCGCTACTACGCCGATGGAGAAGATGCAGTCATCATGGAAGGTCAGCTTCCCGTGGCGCAACACGATGTTGCCGGCATGACCTTGCAGGTGCACGATTCGTCGGGTGAAACGTGTGCGGTTTCCCCTGCGGCTGACGCTGAGGTGGGGGCTACGGTCAGGGCAGAGGCTACGACTGAGGCAGAGGCTGCGACCGGCGTCGATGGTGCAAACGAGAAGGCGCATTCACCTGCGCTCACGCATCCGCTTATTTTGGCCATCGAGTCTTCCTGCGACGAGACGGCTGCCGCCATTGTGGACGGCAATGGCAACCTGCTGGCCGACGTAGTGGCCTCGCAGATCGATTTCCACGCGCGCTTTGGCGGTGTTGTTCCCGAGATAGCTAGCCGTAAACATGTTGAAGCTATCTGTGGCGTTTGTGACGAATGCTTTGATGTGGCGGCCGCAAAACTGGGCGTTGCGTGCCTCACCTGGTCGGATCTTGATGCGGTGGGCGTTACCTATGCGCCGGGATTATTGGGCGCACTTGTGGTGGGCGTTGCTTTTGCCAAGGGAGCAGCGTGGGGGGCGGATAAGCCGTTCATTGGTGTGAATCATCTCGAGGGGCATCTGTATGCCAACAAGATTGGTGCACCCGATTTTGCTCCTCCGGCTATCGTGTCGTTGGTGTCGGGTGGGAATACGCTGCTTGTGCACATGAAAGACTGGGGAGATTACGAAACGCTCGGAGCCACTATCGACGACGCAGTAGGTGAGGCGTTCGATAAGGTGGCGAAGGCTTTAGGCTTGGGTTACCCTGGTGGTCCCGTCATTTCGCGTTATGCCGCTGAGGGCGACCCGAAGGCCATTGCGTTTCCTCGCGCCATGATGCATTCAGGCGACCTGCGTTTTTCGCTTTCAGGCTTGAAGACGGCCGTGGTTTCCTATATCAATAAGGAACGTGCTGCCGATCGAGAACTCAACATTGCCGATATTGCTGCCAGCTTCCAGCAGGCGGTGGTTGATGTGCAGGTGAAGAAAGCTCAGATGGCATTGGTTCAAACTGGTGCGCGCGAACTCTGTTTGGGTGGTGGCGTGGCGGCCAACCCGGTGTTGCGTGATGCGTACCGGCAGCTTTGCGATAAACTCGGCGTTCGCCTGACGCTTCCTCCTCTGAGCGCTTGTGGTGACAACGCTGGTATGATTGCATTGGTGGCTCTCGATCGCTATCGTCAAGGATTGTTCTTCGATCTCGACGCCGATGCGCAAGCCCACGTCAATCTGGATGAACCGTATTAGGCTTCTTTTCAGTTTTGGGGTACACCGCTCGCGCAACAGCCAAAGCAGCAACCATGCAGGCCATGGCACACCAGAGAGACACGGTGAACCCTGCCGCCTCGTTAATGAACCCCCAAGCAGCTGCTCCGACACCTACCCCGATGTCGCATGCCAGTAAATAGAGCGCACTTCCGGCTCCCCAGCGCTCTAGGGGAGTATTCTTTACCGCGACGGTTTGATTGAGAGGCATGCTAATGCCTAAACAAACACCGTACACGATTCCTGCAGCATAATAGGCTAGGTGATTAATCGAAGATACCTGTAGCAGGAGAAACGCTACGAGGCCGCAGGATATAGCTACCGAGAATATCCTCAGGGGAGCTATTCGATCCATGAATGACTGAGAGCGTAGGCGGACGATAATCATACTTAACGC
>JAEWYG010000039.1 GCA_023395755.1 Actinomycetes bacterium
AGGTACACCGCCACATGTTCAAGCCCCTCAGCCGCCAATGCTGCCTCAAAACTATCGGCTGTGGTATGCGCCACATCATAGAGAGCAGCGTTTAAGATAGAGGCATTCTCACGCTCAAGAAAGCCTAGCGTACCAATCTCAGAAGAAAGGGACACAGGGAAATCTTCGCCCAATTCCTCGTGCAAAAGAGCAGCTGCACGCTTCTCGTGCACATCGGACACCGGCGAAAAGACACTGGTTACCGCAATGGATTCAAATCCATCAGCGCGCACGGCGGCAGCAACCTCGCGAATTTCTACTTCTGAGAGCTCGCTTATCTCACGGCCGTCAAACTCATGGCCTCCGTGAATAAGAAAATCACGTACGCGCATAGCGTCCTTCAGCTCATCAGGCCAATCGGCCATGCAGCTAATAGCGGTAGTTGCCGGAGCGCCAATACGCACGGCTGCTACTTTGTTCAAACGCTTCCGCTCGACAATGGCATTCGTGCAGTGTGTCGTACCCAACATGGCAAAGCCGATGTTCTTAGCTGCCTCCGGACCAATCTGGGAGACCACCTCATGCATGGCCGCTTTAATACCTCCCATAACGTCCTCAGTCGTCGGACTTTTCGTGGAAGCAACCAGCTTTAGGTTGCCATCGATAATAACAGCATCGGTGTTAGTACCGCCAACGTCGATGCCGAGACGCCAGGTTGGTATGGTGGCCGCACTGCTTTTGTTCTTGTTCATTATGTTCACGCTCTTCGGTTTCTCGTTATCAGCTTTTACGACAAACTTGCAGTTGCTCACTTTAAGAGACTTGCTACAAGGTTTTTTACGCTTACAACTAGCAGCCTTCTTGCAGGTTTTAACCTTGTTTAATTTGGTGGCTTTTGCAGCTTTAGAAGCCTTGGCAGCTTTGGTATCCTTCTTAAGCTTTTTCTTGCCCTTCCCCATTACGCTGTCACCTCTTTGGCAGCCATGCGCTCCTCAATAGCAATATAATCTACCTCGTAGCCAAAGGCACGCGGCCCCACCACGGCCAGACCCTCCGGCGTGCGCCACTGCGGAGCACAAGGCATACCTACCACCACCACTCGAGCACCATACTTCAAACCCTCGGTTGTCACCGGTGATCCCGATTCCATATCTAGCGACATAATGAGATCGGGTGAGGTGGTTACCGGTTCTCCATCACGCAAGGCAATAAGATTCTCGTTCTGGAATTTAATGACCAGCTGGCTACCCTTGTCTTCATCAAGCCCATCTACAACCGCTTGACCACGCACAAACATGCCATCAGTTTTACGCTCCACATCCACCACTTTGCCACGAAATAGGCGAAAGCCTTTTGTTACCTCAAGCATGGCATCGATAGGGTCGGTATGGTTTTCGCGTGCCTCACGCAGCGTACGCCCTATTTCCTCACACAGTGTTGGAGTATTGGGAATACTAAAATCTTTCAGCTGCTTACCCGAACAGGGATACGAAGCAAGAATAGTGTAGCCACCCATGACGGAGGTTGCTTGACGCGCAATACGCTCGAGCCATTTATCATCAATAGCACGAACGGTCGTCGTATTTCCCTTTTCATCAGCAAGTACCGCCGGCTGACCTTTGACGCCATTAATGCCCAGCGTCGTCATTTGAAGCTCGGGAAACGCACGGCCCATCAAGTCGCAATCAACCACCGGAATACGACGTGTTGCCGCAAGGATAAACGGAATGGTGGAATTCACGCCACCTGCTTCCACAGCATAGATAGCATAGGCTTCTTGACCTAATTCCTTTACCAGCTCGTCATAGGTTGCCATAGGCTCTAGACCGCTGCAAATCTTCTCCACCATAATGGTAGGCGCACCCATCATTTGAGAAACCACAACCAGTGCGTCATCGGGAACTTCGTCGGGGGTAATAAGCTCTACTTCGCCGTACTTCCTGATAGCCTCAATGGCCATGAGCTTACCGACATAGGGGTCGCCACCGCCACCAGCGCCTAGGACTGTCGCGCCTAACGCCATATCCTCGATCTCTTTGATGCCGATCATTCTTCTCATGTCTAAAGGGATCCTTTCAAACGGTAGAACGTCTCTTAAGCGAATTGTACTTGACGTATGACAGGTTGCCAGGAAGTACCCGGTTAATCCAGAGTTTAACCGGGTGACCGGGAGAGAAGAACTCGTATTCAAACCTCATACACTGTATTCGTTTTTCACGTCATAGATTATTCTGCTTTCTCTCTTCCACTAATTACCGGTATCCTTTGGATAAATAAAAATAACGTCCGAGGAGTGCCCCCATGATTCTCAAACAACTGATGGAGTTATATGACGTACTCGATTCACCCGCCGCAGGTGGTGAGTCGACAGTTTCTTTTTTACGTGCCATCGACCCCACGTGTGATGCGGAAACCTATGTCCTCGAGGGACCTCAAGGTTCTACTGACATGGTACGTGTACGCATCCCCGGCGCACAAGGCCACTCAACCGGAGGAAGTGCTCCGACCATTGCACTGCTCGGACGTCTAGGAGGGCTGGGCGCACGGCCCGAACGTATCGGGTTTGTATCCGATGGAGACGGTGCGCTCACGGTGCTCGCGTGCGCCGCAAAGCTCCTCTCTATGCATACACGTGGAGACATACTTGCTGGCGATGTAGTGCTTTCCACACACGTATGTCCGCATGCGCCCACATCACCACACGAACCCGTACCTTTTATGGGATCGCCCGTAGCTACGGCAGCGGTAAATCGAGAAGAAATGGGCGGCAGCGAGGAACAGGGAATTTGGTCGGCCGATGCAGTACTGGTTGTAGATACCACAAAAGGTAATCGCATTATGAACGAACGTGGCTTCATGATATCTCCCACCGTATTACAGGGATGCATTCTTCGCGTGAGCGACGACCTTGTGGGATTAGTTGAAATTGCAACCGGCCGTCGAGCGCGCACATTTCCGCTATCCATGGCCGATATTACGCCCTACGGAAATGGTTTGTATCATTTGAATTCCATTTTGCAACCTGCAACGGCAACCGCTGCGCCCGTTGTCGGGGTGGCCATTACTACCGAAACTGCCGTTCCCGGCTGCGCAACCGGAGCAACCCGCCTAACCGATCTCGATGAAGCGGGCTCCTTTATGATTGAAGCTGCCAAAGCCTTCGGTGAGGGAAAATGCTCCTTCTACGACGTAGACGAGTTTGGTCGCTTTCAGGCGCGTTATGGTTCGTTCGCCCACCTTCAAACAATGGGATTGCTGCCAGCGGAAAACCCCGAAGCATAAGTCTGCAAGGTCACCGGGTTTGAGCACCAAATCGCAACGGGCAGACGAATCACGATGTTTCACGTGAAACATTCGAAGCCTCATTTTTTTGAGTGCGAATAATTGACTGCTGATTTAATGATTGGATGGGTTATAAAATGACTCTCGTACAACGGGCACAGACGATCCTTGAGAAGAACCTTGCACTGAGGGACAGCGAAACGCTGCTCGTGGTGACCGACGACACAACCTACGAGATAGGCAAGCTGTTCTACACGGCCGCACGCGCACAAGGGCAAAAAGCACTGCTGATGCAGATGCCCGAAGGGCATGTTGCGGGCGAAGAGCCCCCTGCGGCGGTTGCCGCAGCAATGAAGGCTGCCGACGTCGCATTATGTCCGACAGCGAAGTCCATCACTCACACAAACGCACGTATCGAAGCCGCCAAAGCAGGAACCCGAGTAGTCACCATGCCTGGTGTGACTATGGATATGCTACGTGCAGGTGCGGCTTGCGCCAACTATGGAGAAGTGGAAAAAATTACGCACGCACTTACACAGCGCCTCACCAAAGCTCAAACAGCGCGCCTAGAAAAGGAGGGTCACGTACTTACTCTCGATCTCACTGGCCGCCGCGGCGTTGCTAGTTCTGGCGTATACCGCGAACCGGGTACGAGCGGTAACTTTCCTTCAGGCGAAGCCTACCTTGCTCCCGTGGAAGATGGCACAAACGGCACCGTGGTCATCGACGGATCTATGGTTGGTATAGGCTTACTAACTCATCCACTCGTCGCAACCATCGAGCGCGGTCGCATCGTGAATATCGAGGGGGCAGACAAGAACGGTTCTTTCGCCGAACAACTTTCCATCCTATTCGACCGAGCCGAAAACGGCACAATCGCAGAACTGGGCATCGGCACGAATGAAAGCGCAAGGCTTTGCGGCATCATATTGGAAGATGAGAAAATCTACGGTAGCGTACACGTTGCCTTCGGTACCAACACCTCGTTTGGTGGCATTACCAAAGCCGACTGCCACCTCGATGGCATAGTGCTTACCCCCACCCTTTACCTAGATGGCGAATGCGTCATTCGTGAAGGAGTATTCCAGTAGGTTTATCACGCTCGATCTGTTTCTCGAACAGGTCGAGCAATTCCTGTCGTGAATTTACCCTTAGCTTACGATAAATATGCACGGTATGAGTTTTGATGGTACCCGTCGTAACGAATAGCGTGTCGGCAATATAGGGAAGGCTGCGTCCACGTACCAAAAACCCCAACACCTCCGCCTCGCGTTTTGTTAAATGATAGGTTTCCGCAAACCGCTCGAGTCGATGCTGCATAAATGCTTCCGAAGCGTCGATATCCAATTCTTCAACCCCAGCAATAGAAATAGTCCCGTGCTCAATCACCTTTCTGATCTTTTGTTTATTGCTCTCAAAAAAGGTGGATGAGCAAGCGGTGTTTTCGCTCCTTGCAAGATGCACCTCCGCCGCACTTGCACGCGCTACTAACATAAAAAACAGCGCAAGCAATCCCCCTCCGCACACTACGTCAAGAACAAAATTACCCGAACCAAACAATGCGTAGATCTGCTTGCCCAAAACATTCCCCAAAAATACAACAGCAGAAATAAGTGCTTGGCCTACACTAAAAGCAAGCAGTGGAGATAATCCTTGCTCTTGCGTACTTTGTGTAATAACAAGAAAAACAAGCACTTGGAGAAAAAAGGCGCTTCCCTGTACAAGTGCGCCTCCAACAGGCACACCTACCGCCTCGAACACCATGATTGCAACCAGACCGACCGCGGTAAATGTCAGCGTGATGCGATAAACACTGCCAACCGAAAGTACATTGCGATCGGTAGCTAAAGGGAGCAACGACATAGTTGCAATACATGCACACACCACAACACCACCGTAAAAGAGGCTATCTACGCCATCATAGGCCCACCCTATAATTACCGAAGCCATGAGGTTTCCGATAAACGCCGCAGCAACAAGCACGCCAATCGACTGCCAAGGCAGCACCTTTGCCTCCCAGGTACCAGCCGTCAACTCGCCAGGCATAGCCACCTCGTTGGTCCGGCTGACCGGAAACACCTCAGATGACACCTCATGGCGTGCCGAAGCATCGCTTATCCATAAAGCCCATGAACATAAAGGCAGCATAAGTACAACCACAACAGACCACGGTTGTGGCATATGAGCGACAACGAGATAAAACAAATAGGCAAACAAAAACGACACCACTACAAGAGGTCGCATAGTACGAGACCCTAAAGAGTAGCGAGCCCCCCATGCCACACCCATCAATAAAACACAGACCCCGTCAACGATGCCACACCCTACGACAACGCCAGAAAAACCGTATCGCAGCGCTCCTACGAGAACAGCAGTAGTAAGGGCAACCAACATCGCGGCAACAAGAAATACCCAACGACTCAGCACGAGAGGTCTACGCCGCGATACCATCATTACCACTACCGCGCATAGCACTACCGCCGCTTGTGAGGCAAAAAAACCGTACTCTAATCCTGTGCTAGCAGAAACAGTGCCACCAAAGGGGAACAACACAGGGCTCAAATAACAGAGATAGCCCCACGCCCATAAAAGCGACGAGCCAACAACGGTCTTAATGAGCGATCGCAAGGGTATATTGCTTGTCGCCCCTTGCTCCACGTGCATTTCTGGTCCATTCTCCAAACCATCCCCCTGCACATCTATCGCCCTCTTCGTTTCCACTACAGCTGCATCTTACCGCAATCAACCTCATAGACATACTTTTCTTAATGACCTGACCTCGTATTTTCAAGAAATATACCGTTTCGTCAGATGCTCACAAGGGGGCTTTTTGTCAAGATAAAAGTCAAGGGGAGCCGCCGAAGGAAGCGGAAGGGACCGCAAAGGCTCCGAAAGCACAAGGGAGGATTAGCATGAAATCTCGCGAGCATGCGTTAGTTACCAAAACTAACCAAACAGAGTTAAGTCGTCGTATGTTTCTTACCGGCGCTGCAGCAACAGCCGGAATCGCCGCTTTTGCAGGGCTCACTGGCTGTGCACCGCAAAATGTGTCGGATTCTAAGGCAGGAGCAACAGGAACAGGGACTAAAACGGCATCAGCCACTATGCAAACAACCGATCCGGCACAAGCAGTTTGGCCCGTTGTTGAGGAAGTTGAAGTACGTGCTGCAGGCGAAGGGAAGATTGCTTTTGTTTCAGAACCTATCGCCGAGAAAGACATCATTGCCACTCATGATGTCGACGTTGTAGTATGCGGATTGGGGCCATCGGGCGACGCAGCTGCACTCGCTTGCGCCGAACAGGGCCTGAAAACAGTTGCTGTAGAAAAACAATCTGTGGGCAACTATAATTCTGCCACCATTGGCGGCACTAATTCCAAATTACACAAACACTGGGGCATGACCTACGATACTGATGCCTGGATAAGCGATGCTATGATCGATTGCTCCTTCCAAGGTAACATGGAACTCTATCGTCACTTCCTCGACAAAAACGGAGAAGCAGTAGACTGGTATATAAGCCACTTCGATAATCAAAATCTCGACGACTATCCTCTCACTTTCGCCGCCGGTGATTTCCCTGATTTTCGTGCCGAATGGGACAAAACCTCGTTGTCTCGCTCATGGAACACCTCGCTTAACCTACCCTATCCTCCTGGTGAATTAGCAAAAATTCTTGCTAGTATTCTGGAAAAAGCAGGTGTCACCATTCGCTATAGCTGCCCTGCTTGTCAACTAGTAGCCGATGACTCCGGTAATGTTACGGGCGTTATAGTAAAGAGCGATCAAGGATACGAACAATACAATTGCGCAAAAGGCGTAGTGCTTGCCACAGGAGGCTATGAGTTTAACCAGCAAATGCTCAAAGAGCGTTGCCGTCCGCGCGGTGTACCCGGTAGCTGGTTGACAGGCGCTTTTGGTAACACGGGTGACGGCCATCAAATGGGTTTAGCCGTAGGTGCTGCCGAAGACGAATTCCCCCAAGCCATCATGCTCGATCCCGAGCAACTCATGCCCTATGTGCGCGTAAACAAACTAGGTAAGCGCTTTGCGCCCGAGTATGAGCCGTATGGCCACTTGTCGTTAGCCATTCAAGCACAACCGGGTGCCTATGATTACTATCTTGTGGATAGCGCCATTAACGAAAAAATTAATAAAATCTGGACGCCTAGTTCATCGTGCTATGGGCCTAAGGAAGTATGGGTCGGGGCTGCTACGAGCGAAAAGGCACTCAAGGCTAACACCCTCGAAGAGCTTGCAAAACTTATGGAAGTACCTGCCGACGAGTTCGTTGCCACCATTAAACGCTGGAACGAGATGGCAGCTACCGGCAAAGATGAAGATTATAACTTCCCCGGAAGTATGATGATGACTCTCGACACTCCTCCGTACTATGCAACGAAAGAATACGCTGACGGCCTATGCACGGCAGGTGGTTTACTGGTGGACACGGAATGCCACGTACTAAATAAAGACCGTCAACCTATCGCCGGCCTCTTTGCAGCAGGACTAACCTCGGGGGGAATGTTCTTCAACACCTATCCACACAACTTGAACTGTTTAAGCCACACGCGCAATTGCCTCATGGGATACACCATCGGCCAGGTATTGGGAAGCAAGGCTTAACGGATAAAAAACGTAACCCGCCTGCAATAGTGCGGGCGGGTTACGCAAAAGCTCGAACAGGCCTCGTTACTGATTATTCACCCAGCAAGTTTTCCAACGCAACTGCATCCAATTCAAGCGGCTCTTCCACCGTGCACTCGTAGTTGCCGTTCTCATCGATACCTATAAGAACATGGCTACGGTCACGCAGGTTGCCCTCGACGACTTTTTGAGCAATACGATCCACGATCTCACGTTGAATAAGGC
>JAEWYG010000122.1 GCA_023395755.1 Actinomycetes bacterium
GCAGGGGACGGTAGCAAGCAGCAAGTAGCGTCTCCTACGCCAGGTTTTGAACGATTTGTTGCAAAACCGAACGTCAGAAGTTCTCTTCGTGCGTCCTTTTCCGGTCCGACTCAACGTCTAAATTGTAGGTTTCGTTTTGACCAGTTGAAACGATGACGATCTTCGAGCATACCTTTGAAGAGTATTGAGCCCCCTGCAACAAATCGAGGAAAAGATGACATTATCTTCCCTGTTCCTATACAGACGCTGCAAGTGACTACCGGGCGCGCATAGTTTTGCATCAAAGATGGAGCGAGCTGATCGGCGCGATTGTTGGTGTAATTGCTGGTGCAGCTTCTGGGGTGACCCTCGGCGTAGATCTCGTTGTGACCCTCATTGTGAGCTTCGGCGTGCCTCTCGGCGTGATCTGAACGAAGGTAAGGACGAACTTTTGGGGTAACTCCTTGTTGAAGTAATATGCTCGACAGAAGTGAGAGTTTCTGCCGAGTTCTTTGCCCCGTCCCACGCACTGGGGTGTGTCCCTCGTGAATTTTCGATAGGAGGTATAAGCCTGTGCTAGAATGCGACTTTACTTGGAATCGCGAATCGAGGGGTTTGCCTCTATGTCCTTTTTAGACGCGTTTTCGGGTCTGACCGGCCAAATGTCAACGGACATGGCCATCGACCTCGGAACTGCCAATACACTGGTCGCCATCACAGGCGAGGGTATCGTTATTAACGAGCCCTCGGTTGTTGCCATCGAAAAGGCTACGCATCGCGTGCTTGCGGTGGGCCACGAGGCGAAAAATATGATTAATCATACGCCAGAGGCGTTCTCGGCTGAGCATCCGCTCAAAGACGGCGTTGTTGCCGACTATGACGTAACCGAGGCTATGCTGTCTGCGTTTATTAATAAGGCGGCGGTGCGCAAATACCCGTGGCAGGCAAAGCCGCGTATCGTTATCTGCATCCCGTGTGGAGCCACTTCGGTGGAAAAGCGCGCGGTGTTTGAGGCATCCATTCAGGCGGGTGCCCGTCAGGCATACCTCATTGAGGAACCCATGGCAGCTGCCATGGGAGCTGATTTGCCTGTTACTGAGCCCACGGGTTCGATGGTTGTTGATATCGGTGGTGGCACCACGGAGGTGGCTGTTATTTCGCTGGGTGGCATCGTAACGTCTTCTTCGTTGCGCTTGGCGGGTAATCGTATGGATGAAGCTATCTCTACCCACTTGCGTGATCTTTTGGGTATTAAGATTGGCGAACGAACGGCCGAGATTATCAAGATCAAGATTGGTTCTATCCTACCTTTTGAGGATGGACGCGAACGTGATATGATTATTTCTGGTCAGGACGTTATCACTGAACAGCCCAAAGAGGTTACGATTCAGTCCGAGGATGTGCGTGCGGCACTCGTGGCGCCTTGCGAAGAAATGGTTGTGCATATCAAAGAAACGTTCAAGAAAACGAATCCTGATCTTGCTAGCGACATCATTCAGAACGGCATCCTTCTTACCGGTGGTGGCGGCCTGCTTGCAGGACTCGATCGCTATCTTACCGATAAGCTGGAAATTCCGGTTTGGGTAAGCGAAACAGCATTGACCAATGTGGTCACGGGCTGCCTTAAGGTACTTGAGACGCCTACTGCGCTCAAGCAGACCCTTATGCGATCGAAGTAAGGACCGTTTCTTTTCTGTATGGCCCTTAACTTTCAACAAAGCGGATCGGTGGCGCTAAGGCGGGTGCTTCTTGTCGTATTGCTTGCGGGCTCGCTCGCTTTGGTTACGTTGTATGCACGCGAAGGCGAGAATGGTCCGTTGCATACGGTGCAGGGTGTTGCGGGCAGTTTGGCGACGCCGTTCGAGTTCGTTGGTGCTGCCGTCAACGCGGGCGCATCGGATGCAGGTGAGAGCCTTGAGAATGTTACGGCCGATGAATCGACACTTTCTGGCTTGCGTGAGAGCAATGAGGAGTTGCGCCGTCGCTTAGCCCAAGCCGACGAGTATAAGTTGGAAGCTGAGCGTTTGCAAAAACTACTCAATCTGAAGGACTCATCCAATATCGACGGGGTGACCGCGCGTGTCATAGGCCGAAGCATTGAAGCTTGGAATCAGACAGTAACGGTTGACGTAGGTAAGGACGACGGCATTGAGAGTGGCATGACGGTTATGGGATCGTCGGGCGTGGTTGGGCAGGTTGTGCGTACGACGGCCCATACGGCCGATGTGCGTTTGCTTACCGACTCACAATCTGGTGCAGCCGCTATGATTCAGAGTAACCGTGGCGAAGGTATTGTGCGTGGCTCGCTTGAAGGCTTGTTGTACTTAGAAAACGTCGATGAGGCGAATACTCCGCAGCCAGGCGATGTTATCTTAACATCGGGCCTTGGTGGTAGCTATGTACGTGGCCTGATTATTGGTACGGTGGTGCGGGTTGACCAGGGTAAGGGAAATGCTACTGGTCGTATTGTGGTGTCGCCGAACGATGCTACTGGTGCGCTTGAGGAAGTTATTGTGGTCAAAGGCTTAAACACTGCTTCTGACTCTGGGTCGACGGGATCGCAGACGCCGGGTGCTTCCACTGGAAAAGCCGATACTGCGCAAGGTGGCGATGGGGTATGAGCATGACGCGTGATAGCGTTGCCGTAGTGGTAGGTGCTGTTGTGGCGGTGCTTATGCAGATTGTTGTTGCGCCTAATATTGCTCTGTTTTCGGCTATGCCGAACTTTATTATGGTGTACGCGTTGCTGGTAGCCATAGTACGGCCGGGTATTGCGGGGCCGTTGCTGCCTTTTTTGTTGGGGTTGTCGTTCGATTTGTTTTCCGGCGGTCCTGTGGGGGCTATGGCGTTTCTATTGGTGCTGGTAACGTTCTTGGCGTCTCGCGCGTTTGTTGTGTTGGATAACGATACGTTGTTTATGCCTTTGGTTATTTTTATATTATCGGCATTGGCGATTGAAATGCTGTACGGCGGATTCCTGCTTGCTCTTGGCTATAACGCCGGTGCGCTTGATGCGTTCCTTTACCGTGGACTACCTTGTGCGCTCTACGATTGCGTTGTGGGCCTTATTCTGTATCCGCTTGCAGCGCGCATTTTGTCGGTTGCTGCACCTGCCCAGCCCGGCACGACGCGTTTGCGCTAGGGGGTATGCCATGATTGCAGCCCTTATTGCAGCAGCTATTGCGCTTGTAGTGGCCATTGTTACTATTGCTTCTCTGTTTATCTTTCGTAGTCGCACAAAAACGCCTTATGCTGGGCAAAAGAAAGATGTGCGATCGGTGGCTAATGTTGGCGTGCATTCCACACTCGGAGCGGGAAAGCGGGCTGGAAGTAGTGGTGGGTCGACCCCGCGCGTTAGCTCGTCTCAACCTGCTTCAAAAACGCCTTCGGAAGGTCTGACGTCACGATTTGCTGCCATGGGCGTGCTGGCGGCTGCTATCTTTGGTTCGCTGGGTGTGAAACTGTGGAGCATGCAGGTAATGGCGAGTGACTCGTATAAGAGCGAGGCTCAGAAGAACAAGTACACCACCCTGTATACGCCGGCACCTCGCGGTTATATCTATGATGCCAATGGCGTTGCTATTGTAAAGAATCGTGCATCACTTACGGTTGTGGCCGATGCCTCCGTGGCAGACGACCGCGACGTAGTACAACGCCTCTCTGCCGTATTGGGTGTGCCCTACAATGTGGTGCGTCAGCGCATTCAAGATGCTACTGCTGGCGCACAGAGCCAGCGTGTTGTGGCCAGTGATGTGCGTCTGCGTGATGTTGCCTTTATTTCCGAGCATACCGAAGCGTTTCCTCATGTCTATATTCAAACGCGCACGGTAAGGTCTTATCCTTACGGTGCGTTGGCGGCGCATGCAGTGGGGTACACGGGACCTGTCACTGATAGCCAGATGAAGAATGTTGTTGACGGACGAAAGATAACTTCGGGCGACGATGTGGGCCAAGGTGGTGTCGAGAAGTGGTATGACGATCTTCTGGCTGGCGATCATGGACTACAGACGGTCGTTGCGGATGCAAATGGCAATGTTATAGAGATAACGAGTGAAACGCAGCCTACGCGAGGTTCAGATGTGTATCTTACCCTTAAGGCACCG
>JAEWYG010000050.1 GCA_023395755.1 Actinomycetes bacterium
AAATAATGTTCTCGTATCCGACGAAACGGCCAAATCGGCCGTCTGCAAACGGCCGGACTCAAATGCACGAGCAATATTTAAACGAATCGAGGAAATTTGCCCCGCCGTCAAACCCATGCCAACCAGCATTTGATCAAGCTTTGTTTTCTTTGGCGCATTTGATGGGTCGTAAAAATTGCGTGTAAACGACTCGTTGCAATCTAGCATGCGCAGTTCACGATCGATAACCACAAAGCAGTCGGAAATACGGTTGATGACCGTTCGTGTTGCAATAGGAACTACTTTAAGAAAGCTAAACCGAAACATTGACACAATGTAGAGCAGCACCGTGATAGTAAACGCAATGGGAGTGGTGTACACATAAAACCCTGGTATATGCAAGGTGTAACAGATGTTGGCAACCGTTGGAATAAGCGCGGCAACAAAATTCAACAACGCTTGCAACGAAAGAACTCCTGACGATTTGACGGCTGTGTAGCAGAGAAGCGCCATGCCAGCAAACAAACAGGTATAGGAATACAGGGCATATACTATAAAGTACGGTCCCTGCAAATATCCTACGCCAGGCGTATATGAAAGATAAAACAAATGATGATAATCATTGGTAAAAATAATAAGCATCGTAATGAGAGGAGGAACGAACAACAACCCATAAGCTTTCGAAAATCCTTTGAAGTTTTTCTGATAAGCCAAACCCAGCAGCAGCAAGGTTACCGGAACGAATGCCGCTCCGAAGTAGGCAAAGTTATCAATGAAAACAGTAAGAGGCGGGTCATCTGCAACATAGTTGCCAATAAGCACCGCCGTGTTCCACACAATGAGTTCAACAATAATAGTAATAAACAGGTAGTGAAGTGCCTTTTTTTCCTTGGTAAAGAAGACATAACACAGCATGGCAACAAGAACTATCAGAACAATAGTAAGCACGATTGCGGTAGCGGCCTCCATGTTAGTCTCCTTTCCGCGTTGACATAGAAGCTTCTATGGCTGCTTGTATCTGAGCAAAGTAAGAAGAAAAATAGGTCTCATCGGTTTTTGGCCACGAGAAGTCAAGCTGTCGCAAAACTTCGGTAGTAATATCTGACGATACTTCAGTTGGCTGCCCTACAGGCTGCTCCGCAATATCACGGACAATCCCAAACAAACGACCGAACTCATTTTTTAATCCTTCGGCGGCGCTTCGTACAAAGACCTCATTAGCAACCGGCCGAACAGAACAGCCACAAGCTCCCAAAAAATCGGCTAAATCATGTGCACCAAAACGACTATGGTGACATACATGCAAGACACAAGGGGACTCATGCATTGTTAAAAGCACAATAGCACGAGCGCACGCATCCACCGGCGTCATCTCGAACTGCTCGGTCAATCCAGTCGGATAGCAGCCCAACCGGGAGAATGCCGCAAGACGCATAGCAAAAGCATTGCGGTAAACATCGCGTTGAAAGACGCCATCACGAGCGCGACCCGTAAGATTGCCTACCCGCAAAATACGACCGGATGTCCCTTTGGCAAACGCATCAAGCACCAAACGTTCAGCCAAATATTTACTGCGAGCATATTCGTTGAAGGCCACATTTTGACCTACGTCAAACGATCGCTCGTCGAACAAGGTTCCATCCAACCCCGCAACACTCACCGTAGACACGTGCATGAAAGGAGCCTCTAGCATAATTGCTAGATCAAGCACATGACGCGTTCCCTCGACATTAATACGCTCATAGTCGGCGCGCCAACCCACATGCTCGGTAATTGCCGCGCAGTGAAACACTGCGTCAATATGCGACAAAGAGGCTGCCAATTCGCGCAAATCACAGGAAGCATCCCCCCGAATAGCACGCACCGAGGCTGCTGGATTCAGCCCGTAGCTAGCAAGCGCATGGTCGAGTCGAAGCTGAGCCTCGGCATCGTCTGCGGCACGCACCAAACAAAATATTTCGCGCGCGCCCGCTTTGGCCAATTCGGCAACCAGATGTGCTCCTAAAAATCCGGTTGCCCCCGTTACCAAAACTCGCTCGATCGAAGTAGCTGAAGTAGTAGTTTCCAAAACAGCCCGAGTTACATCATCGCAACGCTCAGGAACAGATGACAAGCTTCCTTCCCCTCCTTCGGGCACGCCCTGACCACTTCCCCCCGATCGTTGCACTTCTTCCCCGTTTTCGTGCGCTTCTTCATCAACCCTGCCTACCAAAGCAAACAGATCACCCAACGTTGGGGCGTCATAGAAAGCTTGGGTACGCAACGTCCATCCGTGACGCAAAAGCTGCGCTTGAATAGAGATAACCGCCAAAGAATCGCCACCCAAATCGAAAACATTATCGTCAAGACCAACGGGACGCACACCGAGAATTCGCTCTACCGTACGAACAAAACGACGCTCATCGGCCGTCATACGACGTTTAGCAGACGATCGCGGAGATAATGCAGACGATTCTTGATAGGCATTTGTGCACACTTCTCGCGGATCGGGTAACCGCCCACGGTCAATCTTCCCATTTGCCGTCATAGGTAGGGCATCGAGACGAACAAAGCGAGCTGGCACCATGTACGACGGCAGTTGAGCCAAAAGTTCAGAGCGTACATGAGCAACATCGAAGGCATCTGAAGCCGTGCAATAGGCAACAAGCTGGGTACGTTCGCCTTCACTACGCATGACAACTGCAGCCTCAACAACGGATTCACAGTTACACAAACATGCCTCTATCTCGCCAGGCTCAATCCGCAAACCATGCAGTTTTATTTGATGATCGACACGTCCAGCAATAAACAACTCGCCTTCTTCGTCGAATCGACAAAGGTCACCCGACCGGTACATAACCGCTCCCTCGCAAAAGGGGTCAGGCAGAAATCGCGATGCATTCAAATCGTCTCTGCCCAGGTACCCAGGAGACACACCCACGCCACTGATATATGCTTCGGCATACGTCCCCAGTGGAACAGGGCGCAAGGCATCGTCAAGCACATAAACGCGCGTATTTGCCAGAGGTCTACCAATGCTCACATGATCGGATGCACACAAATCTTGAAACGATGTATACACCGTTACCTCAGTGGGTCCATAACCATTTTTGATACGAGCGTGAGGCATGCATCGCTTGCAGGCCCGAACGAGAGGAAGCGATGGCTTTTCTCCTGCCATAACCACGGTGGTAAGCCGCATGGCCGCCAATGCAAAAGCTTCGTCGCCAATCATAATCTGCATGCGAGAAGGCGTCGTCTGGAGAAAATCGACACGCTCGCGATTAATAAGACGCGCCAACAAATGAGGTTGACGAAGTTCTTCTTCATCGGCCAGCACGCATCGACACCCATACGTAAGAGGAACCAAAGCGTCGGCCACAAAAATGTCAAATGATATGGTGGTAACCGAAACTGCCGTCCAAGACGGATCGTAACCGACACACGACGCCAACGCATCTCGAAGATTGGCAACTCCTCTACGCGTTAGCAGGCTACCCTTCGGCGTTCCTGTCGATCCGCTAGTATAAATAACATAAGCAGGATCGTCCAAAGTGGCCACACTGCAGGCACGTAAACGGCGCGTACGCAGATCGGCACTTCCTATCGACGAATACGAAGCCAATAGTTCCTCAACAAGTAAAACCTTAACTCCTTCGAAAGCCCCCGCATCGGCATCAAAAGACGGGCGATCCGTTAACACGAGGCTGGCTGAACTGTCGGAAAGCATAAGAGCCTTGCGTTCTGCCGGGTAAGTAGGGTCAATGGGTACATATGCCGCACCCGCTTTTATAACACCAAACAAAGCAGGCAATAGTGCTTTGCTGCGACTCATTGCCACAGCCACCAGCGACCCCGTCCCTATTCCTGCCTCACCGAGCGCGCAGGCAAGAGCATCGGCCTGCCGGTCGAGTTCAGAGAACGTCAGGCGTCCATCTGCCGCTACAACAGCCTCATCACACGGTCGCTCGTCGGCAAACCGCTCTATCCATCCTGAAAGTGGTTGTTCGTGATACGCAAGTGTTTCGCCTGCAAACCCACCCGTAACCAGTGCTTGCTCTTCGTCGGGTAAGACATTAGCTTGATCCACAAGCTCGTCAGGATATTCGAACAAGCTCTCAACCGTGTGAACAAAACGCGCGAGCAAACGCTGAGCGCGCTGGGCAGAAAATAAATTCTTGTCGTATTCCAAGCGGCACGATAATCCTACCGAAGTCTCATACACAAACAAAGTCACATCAAGCTTTGCTGTTTCCGTATCTACAAATTGCGGAGAAGCCGAAACAGAACCAAGCGTCAGATTGGCCTCATCTCGCCCGAATACCAACATGACATCAAATAAAGGATTACGTCCCCGCTGCCGCTCGGCACCCACATCAACAACGATGCGCTCGAAGGGATAGTCCTGATGAGACACCGCCTCACCCAGGGTACGGTTGATGGTGCTAAAACACGTACGCACCGTCTGACCATCAGAAAACGAGCATTTAATGGGAAGGGTATTAATAAATGCACCCGCTGCATGCTGCAATGCCACCTGCGTTCTTCCCGCCACAGGTGTGCCAATTACCAGCTCATTCTGTAACGACATACGCGACAGCACCAATCCGAACGCAGTCATAATACCGCCTGCCACGGTTGCCTTTTCATCATGAACAAGAGCATGAAACGACCCTAGCTTTTCTTGCGGAATGCAAGTCTCACACACAGCTCCCTTTCGCCGACCCGTGCGGGGGTAATCGGCAGGAAGGGTAAGCACGGGAACACCTGCTTTGAACTGTTCGTACCAATAATTCTTATGGGAATCTACCGCTCCTGCATCGAGACGATCCTGCAGCCAGACAGCGCAATCTTTATAGTCAACCTCAAGAGGCGGGAGACTATCTCCACGATACAGCGCTGCGAAATCATCCAGCACCACCTGAAGACCAGCCTGATCACATACAGCATGATGGAAGTCGAACAAAAGGGCATGACGTTTGGGTGTACGCAGAGACACCAAGCGCATAAGCGGAGCCTCGGAAACAACAAAGGGACGCACCTGCCG
>JAEWYG010000123.1 GCA_023395755.1 Actinomycetes bacterium
ATCGTATTGGGGGACAGGTGGATGTGTCCCTTGATATGCTGCGGCGTATCGACGCGGCCTGTTTAAGCTTTTCTTTTGATGTTCAAGACTTCAAAGAGGTGCGCGCAGAAGGAGAGAGGTTCCTTTCGGTTGGACAGATACAGCAGGTGGTGGCCAAGTTCAAGAAGATACCTGCTGGCCCGCACCTGGTTACGCTTGTGCGGGAAGAATTAGGCAAGCGTCTCGAAGGACGTCTCAAACAGCTGGCGGCATCGGACGACGTACTCGATGAAATAGCAACCTTCAGCCCAGATGAGCAGATAAAGGTGTTTGGCGAAACGTTTAACGCACAGGATGAAGACGAAGTACGTGTATGGGCCCGACAATATGTAAACGACCGTTATGCCGAAGCCATCAGGGCTGTCGAAAACGATGACTGGCTGCGTGTCGATCGTATTGGTATGCGATTGCTGGGTATAGAAAACCTGGTTCCCGTGGTGTGGTTGTACTTAAAAATGGTTCTGACGGGTCTTGGTAATGCGGATGCCAAATACGTGATGATCGATGAGGTGCAGGACTACACCGCTGCTCAACTGGTTGTTTTGGCACGCTATTTCAGACGAGCTCACTTTTTACTGTTGGGCGATGAGAATCAGGCCATCAATTCACGTACAGCGACCTTTGATGAAGTACGTGAGGTGTTTCAGGAGGTGCGCGGGTCGGTTGCTGTGTGTCGGCTTATGACTAGCTATCGCTCATCTCCCCAGATTACTGAGATGTTTGCACACTTGGTTGATCGAGAAGTTCGCATGCAGATATCGTCTATTCAACGCGCAGACCTCGCACCCGTGATTCGGGATTTTTTAAGCGAACAGGAACATGAAGAAGCGCTGCGCCGTATTATTGAACAAGCCGCGCTGGATGAGGGACTCACTGCCATAATAGTGCCCCAGAAACACTTGGCAAAACAATTGCAGAAAAAACTCGGTGAATGCGCACCATTGCTTATCGATGAGAAGGCAACGCTTCCGCAGCAAGGTGTTGTAATTACTTCGCTAAAGTATGCAAAGGGGCTGGAATTCGATCAGGTGGTTGTCCCCGATGCCTCCGAGCAAGCATTTCCTGATGATGCACTTTCCCGGCGACGCCTCTACACTACGGTGTCGCGTGCTACGCGCAAAATTACCCTGCTGGCCAAAGGGGAATTAACTCCTCTCCTGCGAGGGATGGAGCGGCTTTAATAGGCTGCGGGTTATGAATTGGCTACAACAACTGCATAAAGGAATTGGCTACAACTGCACAAAAATTGTCCGATTGTGACGGTTTGTGAGGGGCGGGTGCGCATGCCCCTAAGCGGGCATTTATCCCTTGCGATTGCGGAGTTTATCCAGCTTGCGGGCTTCGCGCGCACCCTTCGCACCGCCGGCACCTTGCAAGCCTCCGGCATCGCGAGGTACGGTGCGCTCAATATCGCCGCGTACTAGCGCTTCGGCGCGCTCGTGCTCCTCGGCCATCATCTGTTCTAACAGTGGGTCGGGTTCTACCGTTTGTGCGGCAACGCCTTGGATGGCGGGTGCGGCACCTGCTACGGCAGAAGTACCAGCACGCCCTGCTTCTAGGTGTGCATTTGCGCGATCGAATGCTTCGTTCGTATTCTCTTGCGAGAAGCCCGGTGCTACCACGCTTCCGAAGGCGGCAACCTGTTCGCCGCGGTCGTCGGATAACGCTCGACCATCGCCCATTCCGTCCACCGCAAGTCCTTTGAACGTGCAATTTGCGGTGCCGTCGGCGTTCCAGGCGGGTGAGAGCGTGCCGTTTTGCTGATCGGCGTAGTCGTAGTCGCTGCACGCGGGACGCCATTTGCCCGTAAGGCGCGAAGCGAAGTTGGCGGGCTCGTTGGTTAACCAAAGCTTTGCCAGGTGTTTTGCATGCGTTGGCTTTACGTCGAAAGCCCAGTTCAATTCAGATTTTTCAGCCACAGTGTTTTCGGATAGACGCTCGAATTCTTCCTTCAAAGCCCCCATGCGTGCGTCGATGCGTCCCGTGCCGTTGTAGAGTACGTCGTCAAGGCGGTTCATCTGCTCGCGTGCCTCACGAATGCGCTTATCGGTGGCAGCAGACATGCCGGGGTCCAAGATGCCATGCTTGCCTTTGATGCGGTTCAAATCGAGTGCCGCGTCATAGGTTGCATCCACCATGTCATCTACGCTCATATAAGTGCTCTCGTAGTTCATAATGTGTTTCCATGAGGGCAGAATCATGCGTTCACGATGTTCCTCAAACGTGCGAGCTCGCAGTTTATAACCATACTTCTCCGGGTTATCAAACGCGATGGATCCCACGTCTAAAAATGGTGCCATAGGTGATGTTAATACCACCAAGCGAGGATCGTAATTTACGCGTTCGTACAGGTGTTGCACATAGGCACCTGTTTCGCGTACGCTTTCTGCCGTTTGTTTAGGAATACCGGTCATGAAATAGAGGTCGAAGCGTTCGCAGTTCGGATGAGATAGGGCATCAACGATGGTTTGTTCCAGCTCGGCCATCTTGTAGTGACCCTTACCGAATGCTTTACGTACCTCGTCGTCGTGGCTTTCGGCCGAAATCTCTACCGACCAGTTGCCTAGGTTGTTGTCGAGCAGCTGATAAAAATCGTCGCCACCTGGCGGCGGTCCAAAGAATTCGAAACCAATAGGGTTGTGTACCTTACCCTTCAGGCCACAGATGAATTCGTGGGTGTAGTCTTCGCCAGCTTGCAGAAAGTCGTTCAGTACGAATATGGGACCCCATACGTGGTTTTGCACGTGTTGGATATCGCGAATAAGTAGCTGGGGGTCGCGCCAGGCAACACGCCTGCGCCCAAAGTGGTTCTTAAACGCATAGGCGCTGCCGCCGCAGGTGGCACAGTTGCGTGCGCAGCCACGGCACGTAAGACCTGCGGTTACGGGGTAGGACAACCAACCCTTCATGGGTAGATAGCTGGTCATATCGTGATGTCGCAGTACACCTTTCATGGGATAGGCGTAATCAAGCGAGATGGCGTTCATGTCATCAGGTACCCAGGAAAGCGGATTAATATGCACTGCGCCCGTAGTATCTTTCCAGGTGAGGTTTGGAATATCTGATAGATCGCCGACGGGTGTGTGGGTCTTTGCTGCGCGAGATACACGCTCTGCCAACATGCGCATGGGTTCTTCGGTGGAGTCGCCGCGCAGTACGTAGTCGATGCAATCGTAAGCAATCAAGTCTTCGTGGAAGATGGAGGAGGACAATCCACCGAACGATACTGGCACCCGAGGGTGCAGTTGCTTCAGTAGCTTTGCTACCTCGATTGAGCCATGACAATGTGGCATCCAGTGCAGGTCGATGCCAAACATATGTGAGTCAAGATGGCCAAGATTTTTCTCCACGTCAAAGTTTTTCTTGTGCAGCATCATCGATGCCAAGTTATAGATGCGCGAACGTAGTCCATGGCGTTCGAAGTATTCGCAGAGCGTGGTTAAGCCCAGCGGGTACATTTCGAAAATGGGTGTAGAAGGCACCATGTCGGATACGGGCCCGTACATAATGGAGCGTTCGCGAAAATCGTAGGTGGCGGGCGCATGGATGAATGTCATATCAAGAGTTTGCATAGCAACGGGGAGTATATCGCATACCAGCTAATCTAGTGCCTAAGATATGGTGGTTTTCGCATTCCTCACACCGATTGCCCTATGTGCTTTCGCGGGAGAACGTGTCGGGAATGCTATTATACGCATCACACGATTATCCTAAGAGATTAGGCGGGCCATCCATGTTGTTGTGCGCACAGTACATTCTTCCCATCACGGACGAGCCGTTCCAAAACGGTGCCGTGCTGGTGCGCGACGGCCGCATCTGCGACTTAGGCGCAATTGACATGCTGAAGATGCGCTATCCCGACGAAGAAGTGGTCGATTACGGTCAGGCTGCAATTATGCCCGGCTTAGTAGATATGCATACCCATTTGGAAAATTCTGTCATGCGTGGCATTGTTCATGATGTGCCGTACACGACCTGGGTTTTATCCATGTTGGAAAAAAGCGCGAAGATGGATGTGAGCGACTGGTACGACTCGGCTATTCTTGGCGGTCTTGAGGCGCTTTCTAGTGGTATTACGTGTGTCGCCGATATTACCACCACCGGTGCCCCTTGTACGGCCACCCAGAAACTGGGTATGCGCAGCGTTATCTATCGCGAAGTGGGTGCTATGGACAAACGTCGCGTCGATTACGCTATGCGGGTGGCTGAAAATGACATTCTGCACTGGCGTGAGGAGGTAGACTCAGATCGTATCACTATTGGCGTAGCTCCTACGGCTATCTATGCGTGTCATCCATCGGTATTCGGTAAAGTTTCAGAGTTTGCCTGCCGTGAGAATCTGCCGGTTGCGATGCATTTGGCAGGCAGCCAAGAGGAATACAAGTTTATCAAATACGGTTCGTCGCCGTTTTCTGTACACACGATGGATCAGAAGCGTGGTTACGTAGAAATTCCGCCTTGGTTGCCCACCGGCACCACGCCTGTACGCTATGCGCTGAATTGGGGAGCCTTTGAGTCTCCTAACGTGGTTGCTATTCATTGTGTGCATGTGGACGATGAGGATATAAAGAAGCTAAAGGAATATGACGTAGCGGTGGCTGTCTGCCCGCGTTGTAATGCTCAGCTTGGTATGGGCGTGGCTCCGCTTACGGAATTTGTACGTGCTGGTCTACGCACGGGCTTGGGTACCGATTCGCCAGCTGCCACCGACTCGACGGATATGCTCGCCGAGATGCGTATCGGTATGCTAGTGCAGCGCGCTGTGAATGTGAATGAGTTCCTCGATTCGCAAACGATGCTGGAAATGGCTACTATAGGTGGTGCTCGCGCATTGAGGCTTGACGACAAAATTGGCTCGCTGGAGGTAGGCAAACGCGCCGATATCATTGCCGTAGATCTTTCCGGGTCGCATCAGACACCCACGACTGATCCTGTGTCGGCAGTGGTAAATACGTGCAGTGGTGCCGATGTTCTTATGACTATGGTTGACGGTAAGCCATTGTACGAGAAAAACAAATGGCATGTTGATGTGGAAGTGGCAAAGAATATCGCGCGCGTTATCGAAATTCGTGGAAAACTGAGGGTATAGCACATGGCTAAGCAGCAAAAATTGACGGCGCAACAGAAAAGCGAGCGTATCAGGCAGGCTCAAGAACGGGAGCGTCGAGATAAAGAGCGACGTGAGCGTTCTGAAAAGACTAAGAAGATATTTACCATTGTCATTTGCGTTGTGCTGGTGTTGGCTTTGGGTATACCTACGATGGCTCTGGCTTTTTTAGGTAACGGGAGCTAGGCGAGTTTACTACCCTGACGCCTTGTGTTTTTTGCAGGAGACAAACTCGTTTTCGCTAGTTGTTTTTTCTGTAGAGGCTACGTAGGTACGGTGTCGGTGTACGTTTGTGATACTATAAATCGTTGCCCATCGGGTACGGTAAGAATAGCGAGACAGCGCAAAGGGGTTTGCTTTGTTTGGTATAGGTGGATTCGAGCTTTTCCTCATCCTGCTGTTTGGGTTCCTTATTTTTGGGCCCGACAAATTGCCAGCAATGGCCAAGACACTGGGAAAGGCCATTGCGAAATTCAGGAACGCCCAAGAAGAGATGAATAAGGTTATTAAGACCGAAGTGTTTGATCCGAGTTCTGACGAGCCGTTTAAGAACCCTCTTGATGTACTGGCGAAAGCTGGCGAGAGTGGTAAGGCGGATAAAGACGAGAAGCAGGAAAGCTTCTCTGAACGCAAAGCTCGCTACGATAAGGAACGCGCTGCTAAGAAGGCTCAAGATGCCGAGAAAGCTGCCGCGGGCGCACCTGCAGCAGCGGCGGCGGGTGTATCTGCAGCGAGCGCTACAAAGGTAGCAGAGGCGAAGCCGGTTGCCAAACCTGACGGATCGTTCGAAAAGTCAGTTTCTGCGCCGGCTTCAGTTGAAGCCGCAAAGAGCACTACTGCTTCTGTAGCGAGCGAGCCCGTTAAGGTGAAGCCGTCGGCCGATGAGCTGTACGGTACCAAGCCATTAGCAAGGAAGACAACTACCACAAAGGCGGCTACACCGGCGAACGCGGCTGCTGCGACACCTGCGGCAGCTAAAACTACGGCCGCAAAGCCTGTGGCTTCTCGATCTACGAAGTCTGCGGCGACCGATAAGCCAGCCGCCTCTCGTGCGTCTGCTTCTAAATCGACCACATCAAAATCGACGGCAAAGTCTGCGGTTGTCAAAACCGACGAGGAAAAAGCAGCTGCCCGTTCGGCAGCTGCAAAGAAGGCTGCTGCTACGCGTGCTGCAAACAGAAAGGCTGCCGAGGCAACCGCCAAAGCTACGCCCAAGACCGCGAACGAGAAGGGGGAATAAACCATGCCTGTCGGACCGGCACGTATGCCCTTGTTCGATCACCTGGGCGAGTTGCGCATGCGCCTTGTGCGCATCATTGCATGCCTCGCCGTTGCAGTGGTCGTGTTTTATATGGCTTCGAATACCGTTGCCCAGTTTCTTATTCAGCCAATAGGCGACTTCTTTCCTAAGGGCGAAGATGGAATGCCCCTACTTACGGCTATCGATCCTTTTGAGTCGTTTTCAGTTCGCTTCAAGATAGCGTTTTTCTCGGGAATTGTGGCAACGTCACCCGTTATTATCTGGCAAATTCTCGCGTTCTTCCTGCCGGCATTGAAGCCGAGTGAGCGTAAGTGGTTTGTTCCGACATTTGCGGCTGCGGTGGCTCTGTTTATCTTTGGTGCAGTGTTTTGCTATCTGATTATTCTGAATCCTG
>JAEWYG010000166.1 GCA_023395755.1 Actinomycetes bacterium
CGCTTCAATGGGCGTGCTCCAAAAATGGGGTCATAACCATCGATAGAAAGGTGCTCCATCGCAGCTGGCGTCACATCAAGAGTAATACGACGATCCGATAGACGATCGCGCACCTCTTCTAGCTGCAAGTCAACAATGGGCTCAATATTGGTCATATTCAACGCGTTGAACACCACGACATCGTCGATGCGGTTAATAAACTCAGGCCGGAATGTGGCACGCAGGGCCCCATCAATAGCCTGATTCATAGCCTTCTCATCTCCATGCTCGGCGAACTCACGTATAAATTGCGAGCCCACGTTACTGGTCATGATAATAATGGCATTCTTAAAACTAACCACACGACCTTGGCCGTCGGTTAGACGACCATCATCCAACACTTGTAGCAAAATATTAAACACATCAGGATGTGCTTTTTCAATCTCATCGAGCAAGATAACCGAGTACGGCTTGCGTCGTACAGCCTCGGTCAGCTGCCCACCTTCGTCATAGCCTACGTATCCCGGAGGCGCACCGATAAGACGCTGCACGCTAAACTTCTCCATATACTCGGACATATCGATGCGCACCATGGCTTTTTCGCTATCGAACAAGTATTCAGCCAAAGCCTTAGCAAGTTCGGTTTTACCTACACCTGTAGGTCCCAAAAACAGGAAGCTGCCAATGGGTCGATCCGGGTCCGACAAACCCGCGCGGTTGCGGCGAATTGACCCCGCCACAGCCGATACCGCCTCATCTTGCCCCACCACGCGCTCGTGAAGCTTCTCTTCCAGGTCGATAAGCTTAGCCATCTCTCCCTGCATCATCTTCTGCACGGGAATGCCTGTCCACACAGATACGACGTCAGCAATCTCGGTCTCTGAAACCTCTTCTTTAAGAATAGCTCCGTCTTGTTGTTTGGTGTTCAACTCTTCTTCGGCCGCATGGAGACGCTGTTGCAGCTCAGGAATACGAGCATAGCGAATCTCGGAAGCCTTTGATAAATCGCCTTCGCGCGTAGCACGCTCTTCCTCTTGCTGAGCGCCTTCAAGCATGGCTTTAAGATTCTGCACGTTCTCGATAACATCTTTTTCGTTTTGCCATTCGGCCTTTCGCTTATCCAAGTCTTCTTGAGCCGTCGCAATTTCGCGGCGCAGCGTATCAAGGCGCTCTTGCGATACCTCGTCAGACTCCTTCATCAAGGCTTGTTCCTCAATTTGCATTTGGGTAAGTTTGCGCTCGGCTGCATCAACCTCTTCAGGCATGGAGTCAATCTCTATACGCAAACGGCTTGCGGCCTCATCCATAAGGTCGATGGCCTTGTCCGGAAGAAACCGATCCGAAATATAGCGGTTTGAAAGCTCAGCCGCTGCCACAATGGCGCTGTCAGTAATACGCACGCCATGGTGAATTTCGTACTTTTCCTTCAAACCTCGCAAGATGGCAATGGTATCTTCCACTGAAGGCTCGGTCACCATCACGGGCTGGAAGCGACGCTCGAGGGCAGCATCCTTCTCGATGTACTTACGATATTCGTCAAGCGTGGTGGCACCAATAGCATGCAACTCACCACGAGCGAGCGCTGGCTTCAGCATATTACCAGCATCCATGGAACTATCGCCAGTTGACCCCGCACCCACGATGGTATGAAGTTCGTCAATAAACAAGATGATACGACCATCGCTTTGCTTAACCTCACGCAGCACTGCTTTTAAGCGGTCTTCAAACTCGCCACGATATTTGGCACCAGCCAACATAGCCGATAGATCAAGGGTTACAATATCGCGATCCTTTAACGAAGAAGGCACGTCACCTGCGACGATGCGCTGGGCCAATCCTTCAACGATAGCTGTCTTGCCAGTGCCTGGCTCACCAATAAGTACCGGGTTGTTCTTGGTACGGCGAGAAAGCACTTGAATCGTGCGACGGATCTCCTCTGCACGGCCAATGACCGGATCAAGTTTTCCTTCGCGAGCTTGCTGAGTAAGATTTTGGCCGTATTGCTCCAAAGCCTCAAACTGCACTTTGTTTTGCTGATCGGTTACCCGGGTGTCGCCACGCAATTCATCGTAGGCCGCTTCGATACTTTTACGTGTCACGCCGGCCGTATTGAGAATTTTACCAGCAGCACCTTTTTCTTCGGAAAGTGCTATAAGAAGATGCTCGCTGGTGGCATAGGCATCCCCCAGCTTCTCGGCAATCTTTACCGCACTGTCAATCAGATTCATGAGCGCGGGGCCAGGAATACCACTCATCATCATGCCGCCGGTATTGCTTACTTTCGGCATACGCTCGATCTCGGCATCCACATTGGCAAGCAGCTGGAAGGGTTCGGCACCGATGCGCTTGACGATAGCTGATAGGTTGTTTTCTTTTGATTCGAGCAGGGCCTTCAGCATATGGATAGGCTCGGCCTGACTACTCTCGGCTTCGGAGGCGATTGAAATGGTCTGCTGCAAAGCCTCCTGCGCAGTAAGGGCTAGTTTATTCAAATTGCCCATGTTCATACGGAATTCCTCCTTTATTACGTATCGCGTGGTTACGCGGAGTTCTACTGTAGACGCCTGATAGCTAATGCGCCTACGTCAGCGCGCACAAGCGAATTCACGCTCTCACGTGTTTCCAGCTCGTGCACACGATCTGCCAGACGACGCACACGTTTATGCAGGTCGTCAATTTCGTTATCACGCTCATTCAATCGTCCTTGGAGGTCAAGAATGCGGATAACACCTGCGAGGTTGATGCCCTCGCCTGTCAATTCATTAATTAACTCGAGCCGTTCAATATCCGCCGGTGAATACATACGGGTATTACCGCTCGTACGCTGCGGCGTAACGAGACCTTTTTGCTCGTACGTACGCAGCGTCTGTGGATGCACGCCAGCAAGTTCAGCCGCCACACTTATCATATAGAGAGGGCGGTTGCGGTCGGTACGCTCAGTCATTACCAGCTCCTCACATCTTCGGTGGTTGCAGCCATGAAGTCTTCCATCGCTTTCTTCTGACCTGCATTCATGCTTCTAGGTACCTGTACGTCAATCTTAACCTTCAAGTCGCCGGTACCCTCACCTTTCACGCGCGGCGCACCTTTCCGCTTCACGTTCAATACGGCTTCATCCTGCGTACCGGCAGGCACCTTTACGCGCACTTTTGTACCATCAGGTGCGGGTACAACAACACTAGCACCCAGTGCTGCCTCCGCCACCGTTACGGGAACATCAATCTCTACATCGGCTCCCTTACGAGAATAGTAGGGATGCTCATCAATCTTCGTAGTTATAAGCAGATCTCCTGCTTCGCCACCGTTCTCTCCCAGACCGCCCTTTCCTTTAAAGCGCAATCGACCACCGTCGACAGCGCCTGCCGGAATCTTCACAGTAAGCGTCTCTTTATCACCGCGTCCGGGAATACGCACGGTCACCAGCTTCTCGGCGCCCTTAAATGCCTCATCAAACGTCACGTTGAGTGTCACGTTCATGTCTTGACCCTTACGAGGACGCGGCTGATGCGAGCCGCCGAATCCACCACCACCGAAGTCCCACTCAGTACCGAATGCTCCCTCGCCGTGACGAATGCTCTCCAAAATATCAGCCCAACTACCGAAGCCACCACCGCCGCCGCCAAAAATATCCTCAACGTTGACGTTACCACCTCCACCCCAACCTTGTGGAATGTGATTCTCGTTAGCCGTACCATACTGATCGTACAGCTTGCGCTTCTTGTCGTCGGAAAGAACCTCGTAGGCTTCGTTGAGTTCCTTAAATTTTGCCTCGTCGCCGCCCGTGTCGGGATGATGGGTACGCGCCAGCTTACGGAACGCCTTTTTTATCTCGTCAGCCGAAGCCGTGCGTGGAACGCCCAGCGTCTTGTAGTAGTCCGGAGTCGCCGCCATGCGCTCCACCTCCTTAATCTTGTCGAAATCAAAAGCGGGCCGCCTTGTGATGCTGCCCGCTTGTTAGTCTTACCTTTACTTTGCTGCGTTATCCTGTGGCTTTTCCCGTTTAGGTCCGCCACTGGTTACTGTTACCATAGCGGGTCGCAGACACTTTGACCCCATCTTGTAACCTTTTTGGTACACGTCAGCTACCGTTTCGTCGGGAACACTCACATCCTCCACGGTTGCCACCGCTTGTGCCTCAAGTGCGTCAAATGCCTCACCCTTCGGATCGATCACTTGCACACCATCCTTAACAAGCGTAGCAACAAATTTGCTGTGCACGGCCTTTACGCCATCCAGTAGACCACCTTCACCATTCTTTTCAGCGTAGTCGATGGTCCGCTCGAAGTCATCAATAACAGGGAGAAGACTTTCTACCAATTTCTCGGTAGCGCGGGCTTTTTCTGCTTCGCGCTGTTCGGCCGTACGGCGTCGGTAGGTATCCCACTCCGCATGCAGACGTAAA
>JAEWYG010000168.1 GCA_023395755.1 Actinomycetes bacterium
CCTTATCTCTCAGTCAGGCCCCTTATGGGCCTGTCTTCCAGATAAGGAATTCTCGTACTCAACTGGTCGTGTACGGCTGGGTATGAGAGTAAAAGTAAAGTGTTCAGTTCAACTTGCGAATCAACCGTAAACGCCACACATGACAACTCCTCTACCGCTTGCCCCACCGACAAAACGTATCCGCACTTGCATGCTATGATACGCGCGGTAATAATAACGTGTATCGATAAGCTTGCAGGCTTCCTTCTTCTCGTTGAAGCGTTGCGAGCATCGCACGAAAGGACGACGATGGGCATCTACGTCATCACCGGAGCATCAAGCGGCATCGGCGCAAAGACGGCCGAAATCCTGCGAGAAGACGGCCACGAGGTCGTGAACATCGACCTACGCGACGGCGACATCAACGCCAACCTAGCAACAAAAAAAGGCCGCGCGAACGCGTTGGCCGAGCTACACGCGCGTTATCCCGAAGGTATTGACGCCATGATTTGCAACGCAGGCGTATCTGGTGGCAAAGTGCCTATTTCGCTGATTATCTCGCTTAATTACTTCGGCGCTACCGAAATGGCGATGGGCGCATTCGATCTACTTGAAAAACGCGGCGGAAGTTGCGTGGTTACTTCATCAAACTCCATCGCTCAGGGCGCTGCGCGCATGGATGTAGCTGGCATGCTAAACAACCAAGCCGACGAGGACCGCATCTTGGAATTAGTGAAAGACATCGACCCCGCTGTCGGACACGTATACTACGCCTCGACAAAGTATGCACTGGCCCGTTGGGTACGCCGCATGAGCGCCGACTGGGGCTCACGTGGCGTGCGCTTAAACGCCATTGCCCCCGGCAACGTACGCACCGCCATGACGGCCGATATGCTTCCTGAGCAACGCGCAGCGATGGAAGCTATCCCCGTACCAACGCACTTTGGCGAAGAACCACTTATGGACCCTATCGAAATAGCAAACTCCATGGCGTTTATTGCATCTCCCCAAGCAAGCGGCATAAATGGCGTAGTGCTGTTTGTGGATGGTGGCACCGATGCTTTGCTCAATTCCGAGAAAGTGTATTAGGAGACAGTTATGGTCATCGACGACTTCACTACTGCAATGCAAAACAAAGATCATCACGCGCTTGCAGCTTGCTTTACCCAAGAATGCCGCCTAGTCGACTATTGTCCTTCCATGGTGCAACGCCAAAACTCATTCGTATATGGTCGCAACGCTATTGAAATGTTCTTCCATAACAAGTTTATGTTCGGCGGCTTCGGCATGCTGGATGCACGGGTAATGAACGAACACACGGTAAACTTCTATGCCAACTACAATGGCGCCATCATCCACGCACTCGCCCAGATTGAGAACTGTAATGATGGAGTATGCAGCTTGAACGACAGTCTTATCCGAGAGCTGGTTATTCGCCCTGCGTAACATCTGCAACTCTTCACTTTAACGCAAAGAGTTGCAGCGCAGTTTTTACATACCGCCAGCACGTAAGGAAGGGGCCGCTTCATACTAGGCGGCCCCTTCTGAACTTACTTGCTGCAAATCGGGTTAGTTCCCTGCAGCCCTTGCAGCTTGGTATTCTTCAACCAGTCTTTTCGTCACCTCAGCTGGAGCCTGCTCGTAGCCTTCAAGCTCCAAAAGATAGGAGCCGCTGCCGCGCGTAATGGAGCGCAAATCCTTCGTGTAAGCAACCACCTCAGCATACGGCACACGCATAATAATAACGGTATCACCCGCATCATTGGAGTCGGTACCCACGATGCGCCCACGACGCGTAGAGATATCACCCATGACAGCACCGGCATACTCCTCGCCCACGGTCACCGAAAGATTCGCCATTGGCTCGAGCAAGATAGTATCAGCCTTCTCGCAGGCAGCACGGAAGCCGACGCGTGCAGCAATTTTGAAGGCCATTTCGTTGGAGTCTACGGCATGATAGCTACCATCATATACGGCACACTTGATGTCTTCCATGGGATAACCAGCCAAAAAACCCTCACGCATGGCATCTTGCACACCTTTGTCGATAGCAGGCAAATAGCCTCGCGGAATTCTACCACCCACGATTTCGTCGATGAACTCGTAACCACCACCCGGATTTGGTTCAAGGCGTAGCCAGCAATCTCCAAACTGCCCAGCACCGCCCGTCTGCTTCTTGTGGCGTCCCTGTGCCTCGGCAATCTTACGGATGGTTTCGCGATACGGGATACGTACGGGAATAAGCTTCGCTTCAACACCCGTCTGTTCTTTTAGACGCGCCAACAACGTTTCCACTTGAGCCTCACCCATAGCAGTAATAACTGTCTGATGGGTTTCCTCACTACGATTAATCTGTAAAGTTGGGTCAGTCTCGGCAGCGCGCGCTAAGAACGTGCCTAATTTGTCCTCATCCTTTTTGTTCACCGCTTCAATAGCCACCGGATACTGGGGCTTGGGCAGCGGCAGCGGATCAATAGCAACCAACCCCGATTTCGACAAGGTGTCGCCAGTACGAGCCTCGGTTAGTTTGGGCACAACAATAATGTCACCCGCTTTGGCACTTTTTACGTCGTTGGATTCTTTACCCATCATCACGTACAGATGCCCAATACGATCTTTCTTAGTAGTGCGCGCGTTAATCAGCTCCATGCCCGGCTCGAGCACGCCAGAAATAACTTTAAGGAAGCTCAGTCTTCCAACAAAGGGATCTGATACGGTCTTGAACACGAATGCTGCAGGCTCGCCATTTTCGTCAACGGTGGTTTCTTCGCCGTTGGCCAAGCGGAATCTACCATGGTGACGCGGGTGGGGGAAGTAGGTAGCAATATCTTCCATAACGCCCTGGATGCCCTGCTCAATAATGGTAGATCCAACGAATACAGGAATGAACAACTCTTGAGCAATGGCTTTATCCAAAAGTTGCTCTAGCTCCTCTTGCGTTAGCTGCTCTTCGCCATCTAGATACTTCATCATCAACTCATCGTCGGCCTCAGCTACAAGATCGCACAGTTTGTCACGCGCAGCTTGCGCCACTTCAATGAAATCGGCGGGAATATCCTCAATACGTTCAACTTCACTACCCGGATCAAAATAGCGGGCCTTCATGCGAATAATGTCAATAACACCCTTAAATTCGGCATCCACGCCAATGGGAATGGTCACCGGACCCAAACGCGAGCCAAAGCGGGCGTGCAAAAGCGCCATAGCTGTATCAAAATCGGCATTTTCTCGATCAATATGATTGATGAACACAGCACGAGATAAACGCATATTTTCGGCTTCTCGCCATAGTTTAGTGGTCATAACCTGCGGGCCAGCAACAGCGTCAATTACAAAAAGCGCCATTTCAGCTGCTTGCATGGTAGCCAACGTGTCGCCAATAAAGTCAGGATGTCCGGAGGTATCCAGTAGATTAATCTTGAAGTCCTTGTATGGTACAGGAGCAATAGAGGTGCCGAGAGTAAATTTGCGCCGGATCTCCTCATCGTCATAGTCGAGGTAGGATTTCCCGTCGTGAGTCGTACCCATGCGGGGCGTGCGACCACTTACGTGCAGCATCGCTTCGGCGAGCGATGTCTTGCCGGCGCCGTCTTGGCCCACCAGCACAATGTTTCGCACGTGTTCGGTAGCAGGAGCTGCCATGTTGACCACCAACTTTCCTGTTGTGTGGCCACGCCTTACTTGTTTATATTCAGGCGCGAACCACAGTCGAGCCTACACAAACTAGCTAACGCGTACAAGAAACCTCATGTTCAGTAGTGTATCTCATATAGCCGTAAGTAACGAGATAAAACGAAGGGTAATTCCATTTGGACTGATGGACTATTGAGCGTACGTTCAAAAGGCAATCGCACCTTTCAATTCGAAAGACACGTGAACGCAGGCCGCTTGAAGAAACCTCGGGGAATTCGTTACCGAACGGTGACGAATACGTCAGGCACAGCACGCCAGAGCGAAAAAGGCTCATCACGCCCCTATAATCACGAGAAACAGACGCAACCAGCTAGATTTGAACGAGGTAAGACCATGAGCGCATCGGAACCCATCATTGATGTCACCCCTATCGCCAGCACGCAAAGCGCACCAAAGAACACCGCTGCCGCCTGCACGACAGAGAATGCGGCGAGCAAGGATAGCGGCACCAACCCCGGCGCTTTCCGCACCCCTTCGTACGGGCGCAAAGCAACCCAACCCAAGAGAGCTGAGCCTCAGAGGACACCACCCGTAGCCCAGGCAACCGTTATCGGCGACGCGGGGGCAGCTACCGCTGCCAAGAAGTCAAGCCGCGCCTCAGGCGCCGTACAACTGGTTGCGGGAAGCGCGATTGCACTGGTAGGCGTACCCATGCTCATTCTGCCTGGCCCCGGCCTCCTCGCCATTGGTGGCGGCGTAGCCCTTGCAGCAAGCGGCCTCAAGAAGCTGGCTGGGAAATAGCGCTCGTGTCGGCTGACCTCCGGGTTGCCGGCACCCGCGTACGCTACAGCTAGCCATCACAAACTATATCATTCAATGACAGGCCCGAGATCTCTTATAGGACTCGGGCCTGTAGGGTCTTGACGCAGTCCGCTTATGGCCTTCTAAAACGAAAGCGTTTGAGTTGCTTCGGCCTCCTCGCGAGACATGCCGAAAAACGAGCCGTAGCCGTATTGAGTCACGCCGCGCAAGTCCTCATCTGATGCGGCGTAGTAGGACACCATCTGCACGAACTCGCCGGTAAGGTAATCATACTTGCGGTACATGATGCCCGAGTGGTAGCTAATGCCCAACTGGCCGTCCGGGTTGGTGAACTCGCTCGCAAGGTAGGGCACTTCTTGTTCGGGTATCAGCTCCATGCTGCCGAACGCCGTTTGCCAACCGTAAGGCTTGAGCGTGATGGTTACGGTTCTGTCGGCAACATCCCAACCCGTTAGCTCGTAGCCACCGTATTCGCTGGTCTCAAGTTTGGTGCCGATTTGAGAGACATCGACGTGCTGCCTATTTTGCTCATTGAGAGCTTTGCGCTCGTCAACCGTCATCGACTCCCAATTGGCCACACTCGTCATCGGCGTGAATGTAACGCTTTGGCATCGGGCGACAAACCTGCAAACTCGAACACCTGTGTGCCATCAAGGCTTCTGCCCGATCCATCTCCAGCTCCTACTGGAGTCAAGACATTACCTTGGTCGTCGGTCACCTTAAGCGCATAGGAACTCAGCACGTTATCGGGAGGTCCGTACGACGACCCTTCTGTCCCCGGCTCGCCCGACCAGACGTTGTCGTTGCGCACCACCATGACCGTACCGAGTTCCGATGCCGTGAACCGCTCGATACCTATCGTCTTCTCGCCTTCGCTTGTGGGGAACGCGATATCCTGCTTGCCCAACTCGCGCGGCTGCTCAACCGTGTTCAGATCAAGCCCCACCGTCATCGAGAAGCTCGACCTTCCGTCCTCCGAGTTAGGTGCCCAGGGAGCCCAGCCGTCGAGCGCAATGTCCACCTGATCGGGAAGCGTTGCCTCGGACACGATGCGCATCATGCATTTCACCGCGTCGTTCTCCTGATAGGCATCCAGCACGTTGACCTGGCCGGAGCCGACCGACTCCCCTCCGCTTGCAAGGCTGTAGCTAAAGCACGGCGCCAATCGCTGCAAGCGCGACCATTCGTTTTCCTGGGAGCCCTCGTAGTTGGACTGCTCGATCAGGTCGAAGCCGCCCTCTTTCTCCAAGGTGAAGAACAGGTTCACGATGTTGCGATCGCTCGATACCGCATCGAGCGTCACCTTCACGCCATCGACTTCGACCGTGTCGCCTACGGGTGCATTCAAGCTGGAAACACCCAGCTGTAAACTGTTGTAGATGGGCAGGTTGCTGCCGCTTCCGAAGAAGGATGCATCACCGGGCTGCATCTCAATCAGGCGCGACACGGCAAACGCGGAGCCGCCGAACAAAGCCACCAGGGCAGCTGCCACCGCGATCACCACGCCACGGCGCATAATGCGCGAGCCCTTCTTCGCCTCTTGCCGCGCATGCGCACGACGTGTCGGTGATACGCGTTTCGCAGCCGCGCAACCCTCGCACGAGCGCCCCGCTGCTGAAACGACGTGCGGCCGAGAAACAGCGTGAGCGCTCGCATTCGTCGAACCGCATGCCGACGAAGCGTTTGAATGCCGCTGCGCTGCTGCACTCGCCGAGCCCTGAGCTGCCGCATCCGCACACTCTTGCGGCACCTCTCGCAGCGATGCATAGGTCTCTTCCAGCTTCGCCTGAACTTTTGCTGGTATCGGCACGTCGAAGGAACGCCGCACCGCGTGGTTCAGTCCGTCCTCTCTATTCAAATTCTCAGGGGTCATAACGCCACCTTTCTTCCCTCGTTCTCGTTCAGATAGGCCGCTTTGAATTTTTCTCGTGCCCTGGTTAGGCGCGTACGCACGGCCCCTTCGGACAGGTTCATGATTTCCGCTACCTGACTCACGGGATAATCGTTCACATAAAACAGCGTAAGCAGCAAGCGGTCGTCGGAAGACAGTTTGCCAATCGCATCGCGCACGTCAATGATGACGTCGTGATCGGGATGATGCTTGCCGCCGACAATCGCCTGTTGCTCGTCAAACACCGGCCCCTTTGCCGCAGGCTCTCCGGAAAAGCCCTCAGGGGCATACGGAGTCTCACGCCTGCGTTTGCGCAGCAGGTCGTAACAGGTGCGCAGCAGGATACGCATGAGCCACGTGGACAGATGACTGCGCCCCTCGAAACGAGGAATGGCGCGCCAAGCCTTAATGGTGGTTTCCTGCAGAGCATCCGCTGCATCGTCCACGCCGCCAAGCACCGCCACTGCCGCCTTCCATAAGGGCAACTTATACTGCTCGAACAACTCTGCAAAGGCATCGCTATCTCCGCGTTGGGCGCGTTGTAAGAGATTGACCACGCAGGCGCCTCCTTAAATTCAACCGGTTGCCCATTGGACGCAAGGAACAAGGAGAACGTTACACGGAAATTCAAAAGTCCAGGAAAGGCCGGTTCCTCCGCTATGCTACACACGTCTCCCGCCATTTCCCTTGGTTTCCCTGAAATTTGGGGCACTTTGAGAGTACGATAACGCACATAAAAAAGCGGAAACGGCATCTTAATGAACCGTTTCCGCTGATCAATTGAACTTGGTAGGAGCGGCGGGACTCGAACCCGCAAGACCGAAGTCGGCGGATTTTAAGTCCGCTGCGTATGCCAATTCCGCCACGCTCCCCCGATAATGCATCTGCGCTAAAGTGCCGGCGCATGCAACCTGTATATGGTAACAAATTCGAGCGCTGTCGGGACGATTATTTGCATTCGCTCATCATTTTGGGAGATTTTTATTACATTTTTTTGCCAATAACTGCTAATTTTAGATAAATTGCAGCAACTTCTAGTCGATTACGGACGAATTACCGTAAGTAGTGCATCGAAACCTCACCGACATCGAGGTTATTTCGCCCTCGAAGGATTGGCGGCTACACTCAAAATAATACCTTGCAAGATATCCGATTCGCTCACCGTGAACGAATCGACACTAGCTAAGCTCAAAACAACCTGCAAGATAATCAAACCAGCAACAATAACAGGTGCCCGACCCGGATCTAATCCCACGACACACCTACGCTCAACAAGCGGCAATGCAGTAAGCCTATCATACGCCTGATCAAGCTGTTCAGAGGTGACGGTAGCCTTATGCACACGCGCTGTGTCGTAGGTCTTCATATGCTCTCTCACCGACACCACGCTCGTTGCCGTACCAGCCACCGCAACGAGGCGCTGAGGAACAAACCCCGCAACTCGCAGTTCTTCAAAAAAGGGACTCATACTTTCTTCCACCCAAGTACGAGACTGCGCCAACGCATCTACCGATGGAGGGTCGGCGACAAGAAATTTCTCAGTCACCCGTCGGCACCCGATATTGAATGACCGCATATGAACAGGCTGACCGCCTCCAGATCCTGCGATAATCTCCGTAGAACCCCCGCCAATATCTACCACCAACAAATTCTCGTTAGTGAAGTCACATGAAGCCCCCGAAAACGACAAAGTAGCTTCGCGCTCTCCAGGAATGACCGAAAGGGTAATGCCCAAGTCGGCCAGCATTTCCACGAATTCTGATGCGTTAGCAGCATCACGCGAAGCAGAGGTAGCTATCGCGACAACCGTAATCTCACTTCCATCCATCGGCGCATCGTTACGCAATATTTCTCGATAGTGCGCGACCACATCAGCAACACGGCGCATCGCCTCCGGCTTTAGTACACCGGTAGCATCCACCCCTTCGCCTAAGTTCGTGATGGCATATTCACGACGCAACTCATGCAACTTGCCCTCTTCGTCGACATCGGCCACCAACATACGGCACGTCACCGTACCAATATCAATAGCTGCATAACGACCAGGGCGCAAAGCCCCTTCGGCGCAAGCAAGAGTCGAAGAGTTCTTCAAAAGTAAAGCCATAAGGGAAGCTCCTTGTCGCTGGATTGAGACAACTACGAGGCAGCAATCGCTTACTTTACCCCAAACAACGCATCAAGTAAGGGCGAATACCAAGTGGTCGGCGCCTCGATAGAACCTGGCACAATGTTGGCGGTAAAGCGAGAATCGTTATCTTCTATATTCGACAGCCCTTTGACGTTAGCTGTCTCTTGACCCTCTGGAACCCAACCAAACTGCTCATGCGCCCGGTCTTCGATGCCAGCACTAGTTTGCAGTGCTTGCACTTCCGATTGCAGCGCGTTATTACGCGCCTCAATGGCTGCATACTCCGCTTCCAGACGATCGTGTTCGCGAACAGACTGGTAAAGCTGCTGCGTTGGGGCGTACAGAAACCAACACGTGAGCATAATGCATAAAAGCGCGGCCACACTGCCTATGAACTTTGGCGACTCGCGCCATGCCGAAAGTACCGCGAGCGGGCTACGCCTTGAAGAGGCCTTAGATGATGATCCATTTTGCATACGTGAGGAACGCTTGTGGGAAGAACCCATCTCGCCCTTGTAAACAGCAGCGCGGGAACCGGAAGAGGAATCACTTGTCGAATTCTCGCTACCGAACTGCTTACTAAACTTCTTACCCGCACGCTCTTTTTGATACTTGCGACGAAACTGCTCCCAGCGAGAAAGTTTCTCGGAGGAAACTTCTTCTTCCTCACACTCATTGTCGCGAGTACCGTAACGGTTGCTTGCCGAAATACGATCTGTTAGAAAACTCCCTCTACGAGACGCAGTATCGCTGCGACCAGCATAGGTTGTTACCGCAGAACGCGATGCGGTACGAGAGTTAGCTTTCAACGATGAAGCAGGAGGGCGAACAGCGGAAGATATCTTCCGTGAACCGGTGGCCGCATGCGACGGCGAAGCCGAGCTAGAGCGCGCCGAACTGCCAGCAGAACGCTTCCGACTAGAAGATTTGGGCGCAACGCTAGACGGACGCACTGCGCCCACTTCTCGTTTCACTTCGTCAAACGAAAGTATATTCGCCTGTTTTCCCACAGAGAGTCTGCTCCTCTTAGCATCTTGATTCGTTTAATGGTAGGTGTAATGCCAGAAGCTGAGGTTAGGATAGCATAGAAGTATTACGCCTGCCACTAAGCATGCAGGCGAGGATAAGCTGTAAAGAATTCATTGAAACACGCCTGCGATCGCGAAAAACACTTCTGCAAGCAGGTTGAAAAACGTACTATAGGTCGAGTTTCTTAATATAAGAACTCCATTTTTTGAACGACTCATCACTGATGGCATGTTCCATAAGACAAGCTTCTTGTTCGGCTTGATCTTCCGGAATCTTCAGAGCCTTAGTAAGGAAATTGAACAGCATACGATGTCGGTCGCACACCGAGGTACCATAGGAGAACCCTTCTTGGGTTAGCGTAATGTCGCCGTAGTATGGCTGATCGGCAAAGCCCTTTTCCTTCAACGCAGTCACAGCCTTGTTGACCGAGGCCTTTGAAACACCAAGTTTCGTCGCAACGTCAACCGAGCGGACCGACACCTCCGTCGTACCCCCCAGCATAACGATAGCTTCGAGATAATCTTCGTGCGACATGGACATTTTTTCCACGGAAACCCTCCTTTGTGCTGGGCACATGGTAGCACACCCCTCGCCTACTTTAAAAGGAAGCCTTACGCAATCAGTCAATTGACCACGGTTGCTTGCCCGCGACACAGCATTCGCTAGTTAGCGGCAGTGTATCGACAACCTACAACAATCCTACGAAGGCGAATATACGATTGCAGCCAGATATCAGCAGAGAATAAAAGGAGGAGAGCCAGCGGGGAGAAGAGGGGGGGGGTACCCCGCTGGCAACACTCAGCGCGGTGAACGGTCAGACGAGTAAGCCTTCACCGCCGGGTTAGCAAAAGAGGAGTGTCGTTAAAGTCTGGTAAGTTTTCTTAAAACCCCTGAACCATACTGGTAAATGAGTTTTAATCTCTACCTACCTCGCTTCTGACATTTGTTAGTCTACGTTAACTTAAAGAATGCGTCAATATAAGTTTACTTTGGCTTACAATTTCTTCATATCTTCCAACATGCGATCAGTTGCAGCGCAGCCTTGACAGCCTGAGCATCCACCTCCCGTTGCACTACCGCACCGCCCACCGCTGTCGCAGGTTCCGCGACGCACTAGTCGACGAACCGCCAAAAGAGCCAGCACAGCAACCACCAGCCCTATCACAAGAGTAGCGGGGGTTATCTCAAAAGGTACCATTGGACACCTCCTTTCAACAATGAATTCCAAAAGAGGTGCTTCATGCAAAACACCTCTTTTAGCCAAGATGAACAATTTTTGTGACGCTTGTTGCTTTATTATCGCAATACTTCTTTATGTCGACCTCTCTTTAAAACGCTCTTGAGGGCCTCATACTTCTATGCAACGATGGTTTCGGCTTCAAGCTTACGCATGCCGTCATTCGCGCTAATTTTCGGCATCGGGCGCACCAGCTGGAACAGCATGCCAGCCAACGCCATTCCCGCCACGCCCGTCCATACCGTGAACTCGCCTCCCGCAAATAACATACCAAACTGATAGATCATTAGTGCCACCACCCACGCAAACAAGGTCATGTAACCAATGGCAAACCATGTCCACTTTGCGCTAGCCATTTGACGACGAATGGCTCCAATGGCAGCAAAACACGGCGCACAGAGTAGATTGAAGGCGCAGAAGGCAGCAATAGCAGGAACCGAACCACCCAACATCGTACTGAACGCCAGCCACATACTTGGGTCTGCTTCACCCGCATCGCCGAGACTCGTAAGAATGCCTACGGTGGCTACGACATTTTCCTTTGCCACCAGCCCTGTGATCGACGTCACTGCCGACTCCCAATTACCAAAGCCCAACGGCGTGAAGATCCATGCGATAGCGTTTCCCAGTGCCGCCATTAGACTATACTTGATATAATCCGCCATTTCGGTATCCAGCAACCCAAACTGACCATCGTAGAAACCAAAGTTCATAAGGAACCAAATAACGATAGCGCTGAGGAAGATGATAGTTCCCGCCTTAACGATAAAGCTCCGCACGCGTTCCCAGGTGGCACGAATCACATTTTTAGCTGCAGGCAAGTGATACTGCGGAAGTTCCATAATAAAGGGCGTCGCTTCACCCGCAAACATCTTTGTCTTGCGCAACATAATGCCCGAAACAATAATAGCTGCCACGCCTAAGAAATAGAATGTCGGAGCGATCCACCAGGTGGAAGCAGCATCTGCTCCCGCAATAGCGCCAAAAACCAAGGCGATAATGGGGAGTTTGGCACCACAGGGAATCATTGTTGTGGTCATGATAGTCATACGACGATCTTTTTCATTCTCAATGGTCTTCGTAGCCATAACCGCAGGCACACCGCAACCTGAGGCAATAAGCATGGGAATGAAGCTTTTACCCGATAGACCAAACTTACGGAAAATACGATCCATGATGAACGCGACGCGCGCCATATAGCCGCATGCTTCCAGGAGAGACAACAGCAAAAACAACACGATCATCTGAGGCACAAACCCAAGCACAGCGCCCACACCGGCTAGGATGCCCTCCACGACCAAGCTTTGCAACCAAGGTGCCGTATCAATAGCGGCAAGCGCATCGCTCATGATGGGCTTAAGGCCGGGCACCCACACGCCAAATTCCGCCGGAACCGGCTTCTGTTCGGACAGCAGCGCAAGCTCAGTCTCGTCCGCCCCCGCCTCCTCGGCCGCAGCCTTGCCTTCTTCCCATGTCGCAACCGCCTCTTCGTACTGTTCGGTGCCAGTGTAAAGCCAGCCGTCGCCAAACACGCCATCGTTTGCCCAGTCGGTAAACAACGTACCAACGGTAGATACGCTGATGAAGTACACGAAGAACATAGCGATGATAAAGAGGGGAATACCTAACCAGCGGTTAGTAACCACGCGATCAATCTTCTGCGTGGTACTCGTGCCCTTGGCCGACCTCTTCACCGTCGCGGCAATTACCTCGCCAATAACGTCGTAGCGCTCTGCCGTAACGATGCTTTCAGCATCGTCGTCCACGTCATCCTCGAGTGCTTGACGAACATGCGCAATAGCAGACAACTGCGAGGCCGTTAACCTGAGCCCCGAAGAGTTCAACGATGATACACGGCCACTCGGAGCTATGTTTTTTGATGCAGCAGCAGTTTCGACACCTTGGTTCGAGGCACTGAAGGCATCAATGGTTCTTTGCTCGCCTTCAAGTAATTTGATAGCGTACCAACGTGCGACACTCGGCCTCACTAGCGGTCCCATTACTTCAATAATCTTAGTGAGCGCTTCTTCTACTTCGACAGAAAAACTCAATTCTGGAGCAGCAGGTATCCTCTTGTGTGCCGCCGCAATGGCGGCATCCAACAGTTCGCCCATGCCACGACCCTTGAGCGCCGACGTGGGTACAACCGGACAACCCAGACGTTTTGCTAACTTCGCAACGTCAATTTTGTCGCCGTTTTTCTCAACTAGATCCATCATATTGAGTGCGACGACCACCGGAAGACCCAGGTCTAAGATCTGCGTCGTCAGGTAGAGGTTGCGCTCAAGATTTGTAGCATCTACGAGGTTAATAACGGCATCGGGGCGCACATCAAGCAAGTAATCGCGTGTGACAATTTCCTCCGGTGAATAGGGCGACAGTGAGTATACGCCCGGCAAATCTGTAATTGTTACCTCTTTGTCCTGGGTGTAGGTACCTTCTTTCTTTTCTACCGTCACACCGGGCCAGTTACCCACATACTGATTGGCCCCAGTAAGATCGTTAAACATCGTCGTCTTACCGCAATTCGGATTGCCGGCAAGCGCTATACGAATTCCCATGCTTTCATCCCACCATTCTTGTTCTCACGCACCCTAGCATTTCCCAGCACCAGCATGCGCCTTCTTAAAGTTAACTAAAACTAACTCACACTCAAAAAAATAATGCGTATGCATTTATCTTGCTAGTCGCATGATTGCTCATGTGACAATGTGAGCACATAGCTATGACATACATCACAGCACAATTAGTCACACAACTATATGCTTTCTTTTATTGAGCGCACAGCATAATTATGCAATCAAAATACTTTCAGCTTCACTCTTACGCAGCGAAAGCTCGTAACCTCGCACCGTTACCTCAATAGGATCACCAAGAGGCGCAACCTTTCGTACATAAACGCTTGCTCCCTTCGTAATACCCATGTCCATAATATGACGTTTCAATGCGCCCTCGCCATTGAGTTGGCGAACGACTCCCGACTCGCCAATACGCACGTCACGCAACGTCTTGTTTTGCCCTTGTGTCATACCCTTCCTTTCTTTGATACCCTATGTTTTATCGCCTACTCGACCCTAAGGCCGCTCGTGCCATAGTGTTTCACGTGAAACATCTGTTCGTAAAAAGAAAAATCATTAGCTGGAAGTAGCTGCATTGGTGATGATGCGCGAAGCTATCTGCTTGTTGAGCGCTACCTGCGTGCCCTTGACTTCAACAATAAGATCGCCGGCCGCCTCAGTCATCACGGTAATGCGAGCACCTTCTACGAACCCAAGATTTTCTAGGTGATGATGCAAATCGCCCTTGCCGCGAACTTTCGCAATGGTGGCTCTCTCGCCGTTTTTTAAAAACGAGAGCGGCATTTGGTGACATGATGCCTGCGGCCGTGAGCCGGCAGCTGGCGTTTCATGCGTGCGACTTTTTAAGGTTGCCGACGCTGCATCGTTCATACTCAACTCCCATCAGTTAGCTTCGGATAACAAATGCAGTCTAAAGCAAAACTTGGGAAAATGGAAGCCTAGGCTAACTTTTAGTATTTTTCTTCATGACACCAGCTGCAACAACAGCAGCCCACTTTGGATAAGTCCATCGCGGGCTGCCATTACTTCAAAATCGACACGTTAGAAAACCGGGCACTGGCCTAGTCGGCCAACAGAAAATCGCCCAAAAGCTTCCACCCGGGATCGAACATAAGACCCGTTGCTTTTGCCTCGGCCTCGGTTAGACGCTGAGCACCGCGAGCGGCGATGCCGGGACCCCAGGCCAAAAAGGGAACAGGATCGTAGGAGTGCTTGCGGGTAGACAAAGGGGTGGGATGATCGGGCATGACAGCAATGCGCAACGGATGATTAGCCGCATAAGCACGTAGCGGAGCCACAATAGCTTCGTCGCTACATTCAATGGCGTTGCGCTTTTCATCAGGACGCCCATCGTGGCCGGCAGCATCGGGAGCCTCCACATGTATAACCACTACCTCGTTGCCATCTTCAAGCATCTGCACACCGGCGCGACCTTGCGCAGCAAAATCATTGGTAGGTCCGTCAGTTACACCATCAACTTTATACACGTGCATGTCGGTGAGTTTTGCAATACCATCAAGGAGATCAACCGCTGAATTCAAAGCACACGTCTTGCCATAAACCTGAGCAAAGGGCGCAAGCGACCCCGGCTTCATGCCCGGCCAAAACGCCCATACATGGTTCGCCGGCCAGAGGCTCTCAGCTACACGGCGCTCATTCACGGGACTTTTGGCCAACACCTCATTTGCGCGGCGCACGTAGTCTACCAGCAGGTCGGCAGCAGCCTGCAAACGCACGCGCTGCTCCCCCGTTGCAGAAGCGGGCACCCGCGGCTTATACGCTTCAGTAACATTTAAGCCCGTATTATCATGCGGCGTTTCGTATTCCAACTCAACGAGTTCGGGGTGTCCATTCACCACAAGCACCTGACGAAATGAGGTGCCCAGGTGTAAGGTAAACGTATCGTCGTCCAGTGCAGCCTTCAATTCACGACCTAGCGCATGGCCGTCTTCTGTGGAAATATTGTCAGTGGAGTAACCGGCCATAATGCCATTTTCTACATAGCTGAGATTCAGACGAAGCGCCACCTGACCTGGCTGCAAATCGATACCCAGAGACGCACCTTCAATAGCTCCGCGCCCGATGCGATAAAGCGCGGGGTCGTAGCCCACAATAGATAGACATGCCACATCGGAGCCGCTTTCCATACCCTGTGGCACATTTTGCATCAACCCAACTGCGCCCGTACGTGCCAGCGCATCAAGATTCGGTGTCGTGCTCGCTTCAAACGTGGTTTTACCATCAAACTCAGGAACCGGATCGCCTGAGGCGCCGTCAAGAATCAAAACTACGTATTGCATGAGAATCCTCAACCTCCGTCGCGCTTTGTTTTCGCGACATAGTATACTGGGAACGGATATTCAACGTTGTAATTTCGACAGAAAGCGCAGGATATGGCTGAAAACCACTACATCGACACGCGCGGCGCCCGTACGGAGCCGGTCACGTTTACCGAGGCTGTCATCGATGGGTTGGCGGCAGGCGGCGGTTTGTACGTCCCAGAGCAGATACCGACGCTTTCTTTGGACGACCTTACCGCGCTCGCAGAACTGCCTTACGCTGGGCGAGCGGCGGCCATCTATCGCGCCTTCGATGTCGACTTACCCGCCGACACTATCGATGCTCTCATGAAGCGTTCCTACGGCGATAACTTCGACGACGAGCGCGTATGCCCCATCACCACACTAAATG
>JAEWYG010000202.1 GCA_023395755.1 Actinomycetes bacterium
GGCCGTATGAGGAACCGCCAGGAACACGAGGTCGCATATTTCGAGTGCAGGGTCGTCATGTTTAGCGAACACGAGATCGGTAGCACCGACGAAACCAGGGTATTCCGTGGAAACCGGCGTGCCTGCCAACTCATTGGAGGTAACAACCGCAAGATCAAGATTAGGATGGCGCAGCACCAAGCGCACTAGTTCGATGCCGGCGAAACCCGCCGCCCCAACGATACCCGTGGTAATGGCCATATCGATCCTCGCTTGTCATCGCGTCGAGCGTGCAAACTCGACTTATCTCGGCACACCAACCCAGAATATTGCACTTGCACAAAAATAGGTCTCGATACCCTTCCCCACCATCGTAAAAAAGAAAACCCCATTTGGCAAGGCACCCAGCAAAATAGGTACACGAATACCGCCGCACTGGCTAATCGACAAGAATTCCTTAGTGGTTCGGCGTGTGGCAGTAGGTAGGCACCGCCCCTTCGAGAATACGCACCGCTTGCTCGTCGGTTTTAGTAATGGCAGCCTCAAGTTCGTCAAGCTTGGCCGCCACCTCATCGTAACCAATGCCTTGTCCCGTGGATATCATGATAGATGCGTTATTGGTAGGAAGCGTACTTTCTTCATCCATAAGTAGTTCTTCATACATTTTCTCACCCTCGCGCAAGCCGGTAAATACGATCTTCACATCCACGTCGGGTGTGAGGCCCTGCAGTTGAATAAGGCCTTTTGCTAGGTCAACAATCTTCACCGGCTCGCCCATATCTAAAATGAATATTTCACCGCCATGCGCCATGCCTCCCGCCTGAATAACCAAGCGCGACGCTTCCGGTATGGTCATAAAAAAACGTTCAATATCGGGATGAGTTACCGTTACCGGACCGCCCGCAGCAATCTGTCGCTGAAACACGGGAATAACACTACCATTGCTTCCCAATACGTTGCCGAAGCGCACAGCTGAAAAGATGGTTTTTGACGTGTGAGCATAGTACTGCATAACCATCTCACCCATGCGCTTGGTGGCACCCATGACGCTCGTAGGGTTCACTGCCTTGTCGGTGGAGATGAAAATGAAACGCGCAGCACCCCATGCGTCGGCAGCACGCACAACATTCAGGGTGCCAAACACATTGTTGCGCAACGCTTCACGCGGAGCAGCCTCCATAAGGGGCACGTGTTTATGGGCGGCAGCATGAAACACAGCACCGGGGAGATATTTTGCAAACACCTCATTAACGCGGCCTTGATCGCATACATTACCAATCTCAATAACAATTTCAATATCGTCGTATTCTGCTAAGAGCTCGTTGCGAAGCATGTAGGCATCATTCTCATAGATGTCAAAAATAACAATACGCGCTGGTGCCACTTTGCACAGCTGACGACACAGCTCGGAGCCAATGGAGCCACCTCCGCCGGTAACGAGTACTGTTTCTCCGGCAATGTAGCCCGATACGGCGCGAGTGTTCAGCATAATCTCTTCGCGACCGAGCAAATCGGCCACATCGACATCACGTAAACGAACCTCACCAATCTCATCGAGAGATAGTTCACGAATATTAGGCAAGGTGCGCAGCTTACAGTCGGTCTTCGTGCATTCACCGTAAATACGTTTGCGCTCCTCAAGTGTAGAGGACGGAATAGCCACAACAATCTGCTTGATATCATATTTATCTACTAAGTCGACGATATCGTTAGTAGTGCCTTCAACTTTCACGCCGTGAACTCTCTGACCACGCTTTGACGGGTCGTCGTCGGTAGCCACAATGGGTATACCAGGCATGTTTGGATCCTTGGAAGCCATACGACCAATAGCAAGCGAGCCGGTCTCGCCAGCACCAACAACAAGTGTGCGTAGTCGGTCGCAAACGAGTTGTTCCGATCCCAGCGCACGACGTTTCTGCCGAACCACCCGATACACAAGTCTAATACCGCCCATGAAGAAGATAAGCAGAAAACAAGCTACAAAAGAGACGCGAATGGGCAAGCGTGCATCCATAACCCAAAGCACCACAGCGCCCACGAGCGTTGCCAGAACCACAGCAAGAACAATCTGCATAGCCTCATCGATACTGGCATATTCCCATAGGTTGTTGTAGAGGCGAAACACACCCAGCACCGCCACATTGATAAGCGCTACTATGCCCAGTACGAAAAATATTTCCGTGCTGGTGAACACTTCGTCCTCGACGGCACCCAAAAGCGATGCAAGCCAGTAGGCAACATACGTCACGGCTATGTCTAAGAACAGCAGTAGGGCTGTTCTTTTTGTGATATGAGCGTCCAAACCCACCCTCGTCTCGTAGGGTTGTGCGAAATGAAACGATATTGCCAATTTACGCGGCAACCAAAGGGGTATTGTATACAAAGTAACCAACCGTTGCACCGATTAGTTAAGTTTCAGGAGCTCGTTACATGAAGAAAACAGCCACAACAACGCCATCAAGGCCCGCAACAGGAGGCGCAACCAATCTCGACCGGCCTCAGCCAGCACGCAAAAGTAATGTCGACGCCATCGTATCTTACTTCGAAAGCGGCATTATCGGCGCAAATGAACCAGGCGAAGTAGGCATAGAACTTGAGCACACCATTGTAAACAACGACAAAAGCCCCGTTTCCTACCATGGCCCTCATGGTGTGGAGTGGCTACTTGGTCAATTGAAAGAAACCTTTCCCGAAACAACCTACGACCCCGAAGGAGACCTCTTAGGCGTAGCGCGACCCGGCGAAGCGGTTACTATCGAGCCGGCAGCTCAGCTGGAACTATCTGCCGGGCCTTTTGAGGGTCTCGAAGAAGCATATCGAACGTTCGAAGCCTTCGAACACCAGCTTTCCGATATACTTGCGCCGGTAGGACAGCAAGTTCTAACCCAAGGATACCACCCCACAGCCACCGCCAAGAGCCTGGAGCTTATCCCCAAGCGTCGCTACCAATTTATGAATTTATACTTGGGAGAAATTGGCCCATTCGGACCCCGCATGATGCGCGGCAGTGCCTCAACCCAGGTTTCCATCGACTATTATTCGGTATCCGATTGTCTGCGCAAACTGCGTTTGGCGTATGCCTTAGTTCCCCTGTTCTCGCTTATGTGCGACAACACACCCACGTTCGAAGGAATGCCGCGTACCCATCAACTGGTACGTACCGAAATATGGCAGCACTGTGATCCGAAGCGTTGCGGTCTGGTGCCTGGGGTGCTTGACCCCGATTTCGATCTGCGTCGCTATGCCGAGTATATTCTCGACACCCCTGCCATTCTTATTCCTTGCCGCAAAGAACAATGGTGTTATTCCGCGCGCACCTTTGGCGACATATATGCACAACGCACTATGACACGCAGCGAAGTAGAGCATGCCGTATCGATGTTTTTCAACGATGTGCGACTGAAAACCTACATTGAGATCAGACCCGCCGATGCACTACCCATCCCCTACGTTATTGCCTACACCGCACTTATCAAAGGATTGTTTTATAGCTCGGAAAACCTCAATGAGCTCGACGAGTTGTTTGCCGATGTCGACGCTACTGCATTCGAAGAAGCAAAAAACGCACTCATGGCGCGTGGTTACGAGGCCGAAGTATATGGACGCCCCGTCGCCACCTTGGTTGATCATATTATAGAGATGGGCCGGCGTGGATTACCTGAACACGAACGCACCTACCTCGAACCCCTAGCCCAATTGACAGCGCAACACACCACTTTGGCCACTCTGGCAGAACAACAAAGCTAATTATCGATCTTTACGGTTAACGAGAACCACGGAAGGGTCACTATGGATCACACGGGAAAAATGGTACGCGTAGCATACAAGGGATTCTTCGATGATGGGGCTATTTTTATCGACCAAAGAGAACAGCCTATCGAATTTCCCTGTATTGCGGGTTGGATGCCGCCGGTTTTTATCGAGACGGTATGCAGTATGTCCATCGGCGAGACAAAGACCGCACGCGTTGGCGCGAACGAAGCGTACGAAGAACGTACGGACGAACGCGTTGTTGAAGTTCAACGAGCGAAGATACCGGATCACGTCAAGCTCATTGTTGGAGAAATGGTAAACCTCGAAGATCCGACTGGTCAAACTTACCCAGCACGCCTCATCGAGCTAACTGAAGACAAGGCGGTATTCGACCGAAACCACGACGCTATTGCCAAAGCGCTCAACTTCGAAATAACGCTTCTCGATGTATATGATTTGCCAAATCGGTCACGCGCAACAACAAACTTGTGACAACTTGGAGTGAGTTTTCTGACCGAGAAGCGACAACACGCAACGCTAAGGTAGACTAGCTCTACTGTTTATTACGCGAGAGGAGCTCATTTATGAGCAATGAAGGCAAGCAGGTTAAGGCCCACTACACCGGCACGTTGGACGATGGCACAAAGTTCGATTCGTCGGTTGATCGTGGCGAGCCCATCGAGTTTACCTGCGGCGCAGGTCAGATGATTGCTGGTTTTGACAATGCCGTAAAGGATATGGCTCTGGGCGAAAAGAAAACAGTACATATTCCGGCCGCCGAGGCTTACGGCGAGCGTCGCGAAGACATGGTTCAGAAAGTACCTGTCGACCAAATTCCCAACGGCGATCAGCTTCCCGTGGGGCAGACGGTTTACATGCGCGGACCAGGGGGTCAACCTTTCCCTGTATTCGTTGAGTCTATCGAAGATGGCATTGCCACGTTCGACATGAATCACGAACTCGCTGGCAAAGACCTCACTTTTGAGATCGAGATCGTGGAAATCGCTGACTAGCTGCGAAATATTCAAATAGAGATCGAAAGTGAAGACACCTCCCGGGTGTCTTCACCTTTTTAAAGTCATCCGGATACCAATTCCTTTCAGCAAAATTCTTTACGGTACACCTCCAGAATCGCCCGGTCATAAAGAAGCGCCTCAAGTACCGAAGATGTCATAATTACTATTTCAGTGCCATCGACATCCGCAATAACAGGAGTATTGGAGCGACAGGCTTGTTCCGCCAATTCGCAGAGGCTCATCTTTTGATTTTGATTATTCATATCTATCCATTTCTCTCTAACCTTTGTGACAGATCAAGCAACCTCTCATAGAAGGCAAGATTTTCATTACTATTTAGTACTGCGACACGTTGAGCCATCCTCCTTTGATCCTTTTGAACAAAGAGATTAGGAGGCCTTAAACCATAAACGTCAGAGGATTTTTCGAGGCGGCTTTTAAATGACCGGCTACGCACACTTACCTCCGAAGACTCTGTTGCGCAAGCTGCCTTTTCTTGCACCATACGTGTTTGCGCCCGCTCATACTCAAAGCCAAAAAACGTCATTTCCCAAAATGCGCTCGCCAACGCAACATACCGCTCTCGGCAACACCAATCTCCCCCGAGCCACACCCTACATGCAAGCGTCTCTTCCCAGGGAACGAGTGTATAATTTCGTACACCCAAAGCTTCAAGCTGCCCATCACGCATGTGTCCCCGAAAGCACGCTGCCGTACGACTCCTCTGCTTTTTAGTTTTGTTAACTTGACTGCACGGGGCGACAAGGTCCTTTTCGTTTTGGATAAACCGTTTGAGGGTTGCGGAGTGACACCGAGGAACAAGTGCCATATGCAACCGCCACGAGATCGATCTTTTTTGAGCATGTAGTAGATACGAGCCTTGCGGAGCAAGCAACCAACTCTTACTCGACTTTCGCGCAAGAGTAAGTGATTCCATAACATCAAGTGATGTAGCTAGCCTGCTTTGCATAGCTGCGTAGCGCTTCTTATCAATCCGTTTACCCCGACAGGCAAAATCTTCGATTACCACCTGCTCGAGTAGCGCGCGATCACAGGAACTGAATAACTCCTGCAAGGTGGGAAGATCACGCCAACGAAAACACGACGCGCTCCATAGCTTCACACTGCCCATAGCAAAAACACCTCGTTCCCCTCACGATTCCCTAGGTTAAGAGGATCTTGCAAGCGTGGTACGGGTGATGGGGAATTCCATCGCCATCTATGGGCTGCACCTTGAGGCCATAAGCTGTTGGTGAACAGCGCTTGCACCGGCTCTTTCTTTTTTGCCAGTATAACATAGATTACGAACGTTTGTTCTTATTATTACTCTTGTGAGTATTTTGTTGGAGATAAAGAACCGACGCACTTTCGTCCAAGGCGACCAGACGTGTCGAGCACCTGTGAAGGCCGGTGAGGTCAATTAGAGCATCTATGTGGAGGTTTACGGCCAGAGGAAAGAAGCAGCTATTCATAAAGACCGAGCATGTCAGTAAGCTCATCGCGAGAGTGTACATCCAGTTTACGATAGATATGACGTATATGCGTTTTAGCCGTACCATTCGCAATAAACAACTCGCGCTCGATAGCACCAACCGTTTTACGCTGCGCAAGCAATAAGAGAACTTCTTCCTCACGGGGGGATAACCCGTAGGTACGAGCAAGATTTTGGCATCGACTAGCTAATTCCTGACGCTTCACAATGGCGGTTTTCGCAATCGTATCCCCTCCGCCAAGAAACGCAACACCCCAGCGACTCGATAGCTCTTTTTCGGAAAACAAGATCATGGTGGCTGCAACAACCATCACAACTACGAGACCACTTACCAGGGCATCTGCTCCCATTAGCCCAAATCCTGTCGACCCTAGCATCACTTCTGTCTGACGTCCAAGCAAAGAGAACAACGCTCTCACGCCACGCTCAATACCAAACAGCCAAATTGCCGATACGCCGTAACGATAACAAAGATTTGCCATAATAAGCATAATAAGGATAGAAAACGCCGTGTATGAAGCGCTCGTGCAAAAATCTGACATCGCCTTCGTAAGTAGACCGACATTGGGAATAATGAGAAAAGCGGCAACCATCAAGGGCAACGTAATGCGGTAAATAATACCAAAATCAAACTTGCCCCCACGAGCGATAACACCTACGAACACAATAAGCGAAACGGCAAGCGTGCCAAATGCCGAATGAGGTCCAAATGACGATTGGTACATCGAAGATTCCCTCAAACCGTATGCAAAGGCGTAAATAGCCATGAGTAGTACTATCTTCCAGGGAAAAGAAAACTTTGTCGGCCTCGCCGAAGGAAGCTCGGCTGAAGGTAGCGAGCGGAATCCAGCCGCCACCCCCGCAAGAGATATTACTGGAAGTAACAGCACTACAATAGCCAGCCAAGGAAGTAAAAGTCCTCGACAAAGATAGATCAAGAATGCGGCTACAATCATCGAAGCTGAATAATACAACGCAACGCGAAACGGGTTGAGGCACCCATACAGCTCTGACCACAGCAATATAACCAACGCAATACCCATACCGCCCAATACAGCAATAGGCACCCCAAGCGCAGAGGCCAGCGCAGGAAAAGCCAGCGAGGCAAACATGCCGCCCGTTGCGGCAACCAGCGCCACTCCCGCAAACACATATAAAGAGGTGCGATGAAAAAATGGTCCCATCTTTTTTGCAAGAGCAACACAAAGAAGCATAGTGGCCACCATGACAATGTCGAATAAATCATGACTTGCCACCGACGCCGCGGGGAAATCCACAAAAGACCCGACAAACGTGATCTCAATCCATGCACGATACGCACCAAGGCCCAAAAAGAACAAGGGAAGTGAAGGTAACCAAGGAAATAACGCCCCTGGTGGGCGCCGAGCAATATCTCCTGCGTCGGGAGTCTCACAGGCAACCCCCACAGTATCGGTGTCGGAAGTCACATCGACCGGTAAGGCATCAATTGCCGCAGAAACATCACCCCGAAGATCCGGGCAGCTGTCGTTTTTCCGATTGCGCACGACTTTGCTCATGATTTCGCTGCCAGCACTCCCCCACCAGCAGCCCCTCCCCTCATTGTCACGTGCTACAACCATTGTAGCGAAAACGATTTTACGTGCAACTAACGTATCTATACAACGACGTATGACTCCTTTGTTTTACCTGTTCGAAACAGGGTTATATAAAGGGATTACTCAAATCATCCCCTCAATTTAAGCACGGACGAATGACGCACCGTCGTCATGCGCCTATGGTGGTTGCTAAGGGAGCCGCAAAAGCAGGGGTGCAGGAGAATGTTCAACCATCCTTGTAGCTAAGCCATAATGCGGCGCATGGCACACGATCACGGAGGGAAACCATGACCGAGCACAACGAAGTTCACAGAAATCTCAGCCGGCGTGACCTATTCAAGTTTGGCAGCGTTGCCGCAGCGAGTGTTGCTGC
>JAEWYG010000223.1 GCA_023395755.1 Actinomycetes bacterium
CTGCTCAGGCGCTCCGAGAAACCCAGAATACACTGCATCAATCTCAACGCCAATCTTTTTCCAAGCCGCCAAATAGTCGCCTAGCATCTCGGTTGTGTCATGCATGAACCAACCAGGAAACGCAGTATGCGACGAGAAGAGACCTGTCGGTAGGGGGCAAACATCGCAGCCTGCTGCCGACAGTACGGGAATAGCAACACCGAGTGAGCATTTTCCATAACCGCACAAGTCATGTACGGCCGCCACGCGAGGAATGTAGGAACCATTGCGCTGGTAAAGATAGAGAGAAGATTCGCTCATCAAGTGCCCTTTCTTTGGAAGAAGCTAAACCACCGATTAAACGGATATGGTACGTCGAAGATCGACGGCAATACGAAGTGTTGCTGAATCGCAACCAACGAAGCAGGTTGCGACTATCTAAAAAAGACTTGTTTACTTATTGTCATCTTCTTCATCATCAAAGAAAGACCAGTCATCTTCGGTCTTCTCATGATTAGAGAATTGTTTGCGGGTTCGATGTTCCATTATGATGCAGGCAATAAGGCTTATCACCAGGCATATCCCGACTAAAACGCCAATGCCAGCGAAGGTTTCGAACAGGAAATGATATATACTTCCGAAGTCCATAGCAGTCTTCTTATCCTATCTGCACGCGGGCCTACAAACACCCGGCGCATCCGATTTTCATTTCTCGGTAGAGTATACTATGCCCATGCATACTCAAGGTACTATCGAATGGAGATTCCTTCATATACGTTAAATGAAAGGATCGGGTGGGCATGCGCCCTGAAAAACGGTTCAAAGATGGTAGGCGCCTTACCTTCTATGTCGTTGCCGTTCTCATCGTGTTGGCGGTGGTGGGGGTGTCTTTTGCCCTCATGGGCTACATCGATCATAAGCTACGGCAGGGTGCCGAGCAGCAGGTGATCACGTTTACGCAGCAGGCTGCAATTAGTGTATCTGATAAGATTTCCAATGCGCAGAATGCTATCTGGGCCTTTGAGGTGCAAACGGCCGATCCTACTACTCTCGTTTCTTCCCTCAAAGGCTTACGTGATCGTTTCGGTCTTGCAGCTGCAGCTTTTGCGGGTATGGACGGGGTTGGATTGGATGCCAATGGTAATCCTTTTTCTGTTGCCAGCCTTGGTCATGAAGAAACGGCGCTCTCGCAGGGGATTGCATCTTTCTCCCAAACTCTAGTTTTGGAAGACGGTCGAAGTGGACGGTTTGCTCAGCGACCACTCTTTATTGGAGATCAGCAAGTAGGTGCGCTGTACGTGCAGGTTCCTTTTGATTTATTTGCTATGGAGCAGCAGCTCGATATGTTTGATGGGCGTGGCTACTTCCTCCTGTTCGAGGGTTTGTCTGGAGAGATATTAGTTCCTCCTTCTGGAGAGACAACAACTCCCCTTAGTGAAAATGAAACCCTCTATAATTTTTTGCAAGATGCGTCAGATGTCGAGGTGCCGCCGAGCCAAAATATTATCGATAGTCCGCTTGCGCTTGCAAGCGATACAAACGGAAATAGCATAGATTCTCTAAAGGAGGCTGTTGCCTCCGGTCAGACGGGATTTATTATTAGTCCCGTAGACGGAAAAGCATGCTATGTATGCGTAGTTCCTGTTGATCAGGGCGGTTGGTATGTGTGCAATGTTATACCTGTAGAAAACGTACGCGCCGAGTCGGCGGTGGTATTGACTGCATTTCGAGTGGTGTTTAGCATTGTAATCATCTGCTTTGTTTCGGTTGTTGCCCTTATGTTCTCGACCTATCGTAAACGCATACGTGAGAACAACTTAACGTCTAAAGCGCGCTTATATAAAGCGTTCTCGGAAAGCCTTGATTTGGCAGTAAGCCTATATTGCCCCTCTGATGCTACGATTGTGCCTATCGTTGCAAAGGTTGCGAATATCATGGGTTATACGTTTCCGGAAATAATGTCTGATTATACTCTCGTTGAAAAATTGCATCTTTCGAAAGAGGGCGCTGTGTTGTTTGAGCGGCTTCGTGCTGGCGAAGTGTCTGAGCTTATTCAAGGAGAATTTTCTGTTACTCATGCAAAAGCAGGGGAACAACGTTGGGTTTCGTATTCTGCAAGTCCGCTATTTTACGAGGGTAAGCAGCGTATTTTGGTAGTTTTTCGCGACGTAACTCAAGAAAAGAAGTTGCAGTTATCCATGAAAGACGCAATGATTGCTGCTGAAGTTGCGAACAAGGCGAAATCAGAGTTTCTCTCGCGTATGAGCCACGAGATTCGCACACCCATGAACGCTATTATCGGTATGCTGCAAATTGCGTTGTTGCACATTGGTGACCTACAAAAGACCCGAGAAAGCCTGAAAAAAATTGGAGCGTCTTCAAATCATCTACTGAATCTTATAAACGATGTGTTGGATATATCGAAGATTGAAAGTGGAAAAACCGTACTTAACAGCGAGCCGTTCCGCTTGAGTGGTCTTGTGGAGCACGCAGTTGATTTCATAACGCCCCAGTGCGAGCAGAAACGTCAGATTTTGGAAGTGAAGCTACCCGAGAAGGATGAAGTATTTGTGGCTGATGCAGTACGCTTGCGTCAGCTTCTTGTCAATCTACTTTCTAATGCCGTGAAATACACGCCCGAAGGGGGGCATATACGTCTGGCAGTTGCATTGTGCGCCGATACAGTGGCTGCTTACCGCTGCATTACGTTCACGGTGTCTGACGATGGTATCGGTATGGCAGAAGAATTTAAGGATAGGCTGTTTGAACCGTTTGTTATGGAAGGACGCTCGAACGCCCAAGGTACCGGCCTCGGCATGCCTATCGTAAAGAATATCATTACCATGATGGGTGGAGACATTCACGTGGATACTGCCTTGAATAAAGGTACGACATTCATCGTGGTACTCAATCTGCGCGTTGCTTTCGATCCTGAGCGTCGCGCGTTGGAGGAGTCGGAGATTGTGGGCACCGCCTGGGATCGTTCGCTTGATGTATCGGGTCGGTCTGCCGATAAACCAGTTTCTCGCATTGAGAGGGTGCATAACAACGACCAAAGAAGTTTGACAAAACCCGTGTCTGAACCTGATGAAGTTTCCGCGAGCTCGAAGCAAGCCCCCCAGGAAGAATCTGCGGTAGTGCCGGCTCTTGAGGGTTTACGCGTGTTGTTGGCAGAAGATAACGATTTGAATGCTGAGATAGCTTGCGAGCTTCTTCAAGAGGCAGGATTGATTGTCGATTGGGCGGAGAACGGCCAATTTGCTCTGCAGAAGTTCGACGATTCGCCAAGTGGCTTCTATGATGTGGTACTAATGGATGTACAGATGCCTCTTATGGATGGTTACGAAGCTACGCGTCGTATTCGCACGCTCGATCGTTGCGATGCGCAAACTATTCCCATCATTGCTATGTCGGCGAATGCGTTTTCCGAAGACATTCATGCATCGCTTGAGAGCGGAATGAACGCACATCTCTCCAAGCCTATCGACATGCGTAGAGTTCTTGAGGCAATTGCAACTCATACTCGCCGAAGTCGTGAGGGCGCAGCCTGTAAGAGTGGATGCTGCGCTGCGGGTCTCGCTTGTGCTGCCGACAAAACTACAACATTTGAATCTCGCACCCATGGTGAGAATTAGTTCGTTCGGTATGTCCTTTGGCTGAACCCATGCCGTCGCCGTGAAGGAACGGCGAGGTCTGGCATGCGTGCGCTATACTGGCATCAACACGAACTACGAGCAAAAAGGAGCGCCACCATGCTAGACCTTCGCTTCGTCCGCGAAAACCAGGAAGCAGTTGCCGAGGCTATGCGGAACCGTCATGCCTCATGGGATGCTGAGCGATTTTCTCGGCTAGACGAGACGCGTCGTGCGGTTATAGCGCAGGAGGAGGCGCTGCAGGCAGAGCGCAATGCGGCATCGAAGTCTATTGGTGCCATGATGGCTGCTGGAGAAAAGAGTGAGGCTGAGGCAGCTAAGGAGCGTGTGCGTGCCATTAATGAAGACATTGCCGCTATTGCTGCAGAGCGTGAAGCGGCTGATAATGCTTTACGCGAAATTCTTCTAAGTACGCCCAACATGCCTGCCGATAGCACGCCGATTGGCGCCAGTGAAGACGACAATCCCGAGGTGCGTCGTTGGGGTACGCCGCGCGACTTTGTTGCGGAAGGCGTGGAAATGAAACCGCACTGGGATTTGGGCTCCGATTTGGGCATTATCGATTTTGAGCGTGCGGTGAAGCTGGCTGCCAGCCGCTTTATTTTGTTGGGAGGTCTAGGAGCGCGCTTGGAGCGTGCGCTTATTAATTTTATGGCAGATACACACGGGTCGCGTGGCTACAAAGAGTGGTGGTGTCCGGCCATGGCTAATGCCGAGACCCTCACGGGCACGGGCCAGCTGCCGAAGTTTGAGGAAGATCTATTTCATACCACGGAAGGTCTGTATCTTATTCCTACCGCGGAGGTGCAGCTTACTAATATCCATGCAGGCGAAGTGCTTGAAGCCGATCGACTACCATTGAAATACTGCGCATTTACTCCTTGTTTTCGTGAAGAAGCGGGTAGTGCAGGTCGCGATACGCGTGGGCTTATTCGGGTGCATCAATTTGACAAGGTTGAGATGGTTAAGTTTGCTAAACCTGAAGAGAGTTTTGACGATCTTGAAGCTATGGTGGTCGATGCTGAGAACATTTTGCAATTGCTGGGTCTTCCGTATCGCGTGATAAGCTTATGTACCGGAGACATTGGATTTTCTGCTGCCAAGACGTACGATCTCGAGGTCTGGCTGCCATCTTATAACGGCTACAAAGAAATCTCGTCATGCTCGAATTGCGTTGATTTTCAAGCCCGTCGCGCGAACATTAAATACCGCGACCCGGCCAACTTTAAGGGTTCACGCTATGTGCATACACTAAATGGCTCTGGCTTGGCAGTGGGTCGCACTATGGCTGCTGTCATCGAAAACTACCAACAGGCCGATGGTAGCATCAAAGTGCCCGATGTGCTGGTTCCCTATATGGGTGGCATTGAAGTTATCGTGCCGGAATAAGTGCGCTACAAACAGAAACGCAGGGCGTACGTGGCAACGAAGCGTAATCCGAAACAAGAAGCCAAGGCGGCCGCTGAAAAGGCATTGGCAACTGCTGCTAAAAAAAAGGCGGCCGCCGATGCAAAGGCTGCAGCTGTAGAAAAAAAGGCTGCAGCTGCTAAGCGGAAAACCGCCAATGCGAAAGAAAAAGCGGTTTCAAGGGTAAAGCCTCCTGCTTCCGTGCGTGTGCCGGATAAAAAAGACACTGAAGCAACGAATTCAGTAGACAATAAGGCTTCTCGGCAAAAAGCCCCCAAGCAAACGAAGCGCGCTCGCTGGCTTCTTTGGGTGATCTTGTCGTTTGTTGCGGTGTTGTTGATTGCAGCTGCCGGGTTTTCGTGGGATCGGTGGTTGCGTTACGATGACGTGGTCGACTTTCAAGGAGAATGGTTTATCGCTGACTCCGCGAAAGAGGTCGTTATCGATAAATCGGCTATCAACCTGACCGAGGACGTGGCGTTTTTGTATCAGATTGATCCTGTTGCCAAAACTATCTCGTTTTCGTTCGGCAATAAAGAGAACGTCGGTCGTTATCGCTTTTCTTCCGATCGAAAGCAGCTGATTGTTATTGAGGGTAGTTCGTATACCACCTTATCCACTCTTTTTGAGGATATAGCCTTGGTATGGGAAAACCTCGTACGTGGAGTGCGCGGCGAGCAGCCCGTTCAGCCCGAGGCTGGTAATGGTGTTACGGTGTTTCAACGGGAGAAAACTATCGTACCTTCGCCCGCCGCTGACGTTTCAGCCAGCAAGACTCCCGCGTCCGACGCTTCTGTGACAAATGAGCCTTCTTCGGCATTATCGAGCGGTGAGAGTGCTGTGGATGGTGCTTCATCCGATACTGCTGCTGAGCAAAAGCCCGATTCCTCCTCTCTTCCTGATACCTTGTTCGACAATGTTATGGATCAATAATGGCTCTGGTAATCGAACGTATTACCGTAATGGATGATCGCATATCGTGCTTGGTGGTTCTTGTGCCGCACACGCCACACTATACTACCCCTCGCCTGATTGCACGCATCGTGGCATCATTTCCTCAACTATCGCGGCATGCGTGCGTGAACGAAGCGGGAGACACGTTCGGTGTCGTTATGAATCATACGTCGCTACCGCATTTATTGGAGCATATGGTAATCGACTTGCAAACGCGTGCTGAACCCTTTGATTCTGACAGTACGTTTGTGGGCACAACGGTCTGGACAGACGAGGTAGCCGGTCGTGCACGTATCGAAGTGAGTTTCACCGACGATTTGGTCGCTTTGCGAGCTTTTCGCGATGCCACTAACTTTCTGAATGAGGCGGTGGTACTCTATGGCAATGACTTCAGCTCACCTCACATTCGACCAGACGAGCGATAAAATCGCCGAACGCGTTGTTAAGATGCGCTCGTCAGCTGTGCGTGATTTGTTTGCAGCAGCTTCTCGTCCGGACATTATTTCGCTTTCAGGCGGTATGCCTGACGTATCACTGCTTCCTCATTCTGCTATTCGCACCGCTTCGCGCGCTGCGTGTGACGACGAGCGTGCTGCGGCTTTGCAGTACGGATCAACCGATGGTCGCGTGCAGACGAAAAGGGTATTTTGTGACCTAATGCGCGATATTGGTGTGCGTACTAAGCCCGAGAATGTGATGATTACCACTGGTGCTCAGGAGGCACTTGACCTTATAGCGAAAACTTTCATCAACCCTGGTGATATTATTTTGGCAGAGGGTCCTACCTATTTGGGGGCGTTACAGGCGTTTTCGGCCTACGAGCCCGATGTGCACTGCATACCCTTCGATAACGAGGGTATGCGCATGGACTTGCTGGAAGAAGAGCTAAAGCGCATTGGTAAAGGAAATCCGCGGTTAAAATTCCTTTATACTATTCCGAATTTTCAGAACCCCGGCGGCGTGACTATGGTACCCGCAAGGCGCAAGCGGCTCTTGGAGTTAGCTCGCGAATATAACTTCATGGTGGTGGAGGACGATCCGTATGGTCGACTTCGCTACGATGGTGGTCACGTGTTGCCACTGAAAGCGCTTTCTGACGACGTTGTTTACTTAGGTACGGTTTCGAAGGTGTTCGCACCGGGTTTACGCACCGGCTGGATTGTGGCGCCGAAGAGCGTGTTGGCTAAGGTTAATTTGGTAAAGCAGGGCACCGATCTGTGTGGTAGTGCGTTTAATCAAGTGGTTGTTGAGCATTACTTTACGGACACTCCGTGGCAGAAAACACTGCAGAAGTTTATTGAAACGTATCACATTCGTCGCGATGCTATGCTGACTGCGTTAGATGAGTACTTTCCGCCCGAGGCAACATGGACTCATCCTGAAGGGGGTTTCTTCGTTTGGGTAACGCTGCCGTCGTATGTTGACACGGGTTCAATGTTGGCCGAGGCTTTGGAACGCGGAGTAACGTACACTCCGGGTGATGGCTTTTATCCGGGTGCCTGCGCTGGACAGAATTGTATGCGCATTGCTTTTTGTTTCGAGAGTCCTGAAAATATTACCGAAGCCGTGAAACGTTTGGCGGCTGTTATAGAGGATCGTCTGGAACTCTATCGAGCATTTCTTGAAGCGGGAGCCATCAAGCCCGAGTAACACCCAAGAAGGAGCAGGATTATGAAGGTTGCAGTATTGATGGGCGGCGCTTCGTTTGAGCGTGAGTTCTCCTTAGCAAGTGGCAGGAATGTATGCGCCGCACTTGAAGAGGCTGGCCATAAAGTCATTCCTTTGGATACTACGTCTGATCTCGTTCCTACGCTGCGTAGCGAGCGTCCGGATATATGTTACAGCGCCTTGCACGGCAAACATGGCGAGGATGGTACTATTCAAAGCCTGCTGGAGTTTGTGGGCATTCCCTTTGTTGGCTCACCCGCAAGCGTGTGCCAACGTACTTGGAACAAAGACTCACTCCATTCCGAAATGGCAACCTATCGAGCCATAACTGGCGATGCTCCTATCGCATCGTGGCCGCAAGGCCTCTACATCGCGCGTGATGCTTTCAAGAATATGGGAGCTGCAACGGCACTCGATTTGGTTGAAGAGCGTGTTATTGGTGGGTATCCTGTAGCGGTGAAACCTGCGCACGGTGGCTCAGCCATGGGCGTTCATCGAGTCGATTCTATCGATCAGTTGGGTGAAGCTATTTTGGACGCGTTGTCGTTCGACGAGGCGGTTGTTATTGAACAGTGGGTTGAGGGTGTCGAAATGGCGGTATCTATTTTGGGTACTGGATGGGATGCCTACGCTTTGCCTCCAGTAGAGATTGTTCCTAAAAATGGGTTCTTTGGGACCGAGGCTCGTATGGAGCCGGGTGCGGTTGAGTATATCGCACCTGTTCGGCCGGCATCGCTTTCGGAAAACGAAGCGGAAGCTCATGCCATCCGCGCCGAGATTGAGCGGGCCGCTCTTGAGGTCTATCGTGCTTACAACGTGCGCGACCTCGCTCGTGTCGACCTTATCTGGGATGGTGCTCAAGCCCGAGTGTTTGAGGTAAATGTATCTCCTGGTATGTCAGAGCGCTCTCTGTTTGCTGCTGCTTGCGCGGCTTCTGGCTTGTCGCTTTCTGGCGTTTTAGACGAATTGGTTAGGCAGTACGCATAAGGTCTTTTTTGCGCATCCACGTAAGATGTTCTTGCGATGCCTAGGAAAGGCACGGCAATTTTGCAGCTTAGATCAGGACGAAAGAAAATCTCTCTAACGGTTCGGTAACCTAATAATAGAGCGCTCGTGTTTTCCTTATTCGTAGTGGGCAGCTGCACCTATAATGGTCGGATAGATAAACGTCCCTAAGGAGGCAGTCATGGGCAATAAATTCGGAGCTTTTCTCACCGGCGGTTTAGTCGGCGCTGTTGTCGCTCTATTGTATGCACCTCGTTCAGGCCAGGAAACGCGTGCTCTGGTTACAGATAAGGTGAACACCGCATGGGGTGAGGCGCAGAATCTTGGCGCTCAGGCATCTACCAACGCACAACAGATGTATCAAGATGCTGCAGCTAAAGGCCAGGAGGTTGTGAGCGACCTCTCTGCTAAGGGTCACCAAATGTACGATACCGCCAGCGCACGTGTGCAGGAGGCTGCCGATAATATTAAGCCGGTGTTCTCCGAGAAGAATGATGACTTACGCGAAAAGATTGAAGCTGCGCGTCAGCGTATTGCTTCGCAGGTTGCTAAAAATGCAGAGCAGGCTCACGAGGCAGTAAGCGATAAAATTCCCGTGGCGGCCGAGTCTGCTCAGGATGCAGCCGATGCGGCAAAGGATGTTGTCCAGGATGCTACCGAAGCTTTACATGCTGCAAACACTTCGAGTGAGAAGTCAGAATAAATCTTATCTGCGTTTTAGGGGGAGCTTTAACAACTTCCTTGAGATGGAGAGTAATATCGCTTTGTAGTATATAAAGGTGACGGGCGCGCGATCGGACGGAATGGACCGCCTGGTTGGTGTCTGCCACCTCTTTTAGTCTCTAGTGCGAGGTGTTTCGGGTGAATATAGCGAGAAAACGCAATATACCTGGGGCCACGCTCATGTGGGGGAAACATGGCCAAGCATTTAATCACAACTAATGAACTGTCTGGCGTGCGTGTTGTCGGGGGTAAGAAGGGTACTCGTCGTATTGGTAAGGTGCGTCGTTTCGTCTTTCATCCGAAGGAAAAGCGTATTATAGGCTTCATGGTAAAACGCCCTGATCTGTTATGGATGTTCCGTCGTAAAGATATGTTCGTAGCAATAGATGGCTACGATGTGGTAGATGGGCGCCTGGTGGTGAGGTTGGACTCAACTGCTACGGACCATCGTGCTACCTGTAAGGCCTTGGGTGTAAGCTGGGATGATTGCGTACTTTGGGTTGGACTTCCTGTTATAACCGAAGATGGCGACAATCTGGGTATTGTGGGCACGGTTGCGTTTGATGATCGTACGGGTGCTATCGAGTATCTTGTTACCGATAGCGGTGCGGCTGCCAATGCTCTTTTAGGTAGACGTGAGATTCCCGCTGGATTAGTTAAGGGATTTCGCCGAGGTATGGGTGCGGCCCTTGCTCAGGCGGGCTCAGAAGTCCTTGATGGCGATGAGGCCGTGTTGGGTGCCATTATGGTGGATAACGAGGCCAAGAATCTTACTACCGAAGGCGGTCTGGCTGAAAAGGCTGGAGAGGCTACTGCGGTGGTAGCCGACAAAGCCCAGACAGCTATTGACAAGGCGAAGCCTGTTGTAAGTAATGCTGCCAAAGTAACAGGCGAAGCGGTTAACAAAGGAGCTTACGCTACGGGTAAACAAATTGCTGCAACCAAGGGCATGTTCTCTGGGTTTAAGGATGAATATAGTAAAGCAAGTGGCAAAAAGCAGTCTGACTCCATGGCTGTCGAGAGGTCGGGGAAGTCTTCCGCTTCGGCCTCAGTAAAGAGGACAGCTACGAAGAAGTCCGTTCCAGATCAGAAAACCTCTGCTGTTAAAAAACAGCCTTCCAAGAAGTCTGCTTCTCAGAAAAACATGTTCTCAGCCTTCAAGGAAGAATATGACAAAGCCCGTAACGACGATTAGCCTGAGGTGCCTATGACGCAAAAGCGCACGCCCCATCACAAACACGAATCTGTCAAAGAAGAACTGTATGATATACGTGAAGAGTTGCAAGAGAAAGCCCATGAAGAGACCACGATACGTGGCCACAAGATGGAGAAGGCAGACATATTTAAGTTCGCGGGGCTTCTAACTTTTTTTGCGCTCATGATACTTACGTGCGTGCTTATATGGCCTCTTTTGTCGGATTTGTTTCAACCAGGTGGGATACAGCGCATTATCGAGCAGGTTCGCAGCGCGGGCATGGTAGGGTTTCTTATTCTACTAGGTATGCAATTTTTGCAGATTGTTGTGGCGTTTATTCCTGGCGAAGTAGTACAGGTGGCTGCAGGCGTGCTGTATGGGCCTTGGATTGGGGCTCTCCTTATCCTTATTGGCTGCATCATTTCTAGTGCATTCATTTTTGCGTTGGTTCATAAGCTGGGGGCACCTTTTGTGCAGGGTATCGTACCCACTAAATACTTGGAAAAATTTCGTGCATTTGAAAAGTCGGGTAGACTGAATATTGTTGTATTCATCTTGTTTCTTATTCCCGGGCTGCCAAAAGACGTTTTTACTTATTTGGTTCCGCTTACGGACATAAAGATGAGTACGTTTTTGCTACTGTCTAACATCGGACGAATTCCTGGCATCATTATGTCTACGTACACTGCCGATAAGTTCATTGAGGGAAATTATGCGGAGAGCATCATGGTGTTTCTCGTGGTGGGTGGCATAGGACTTCTAGGCATTATCTTTCAGAAGCGTATCATGGCATTTTTGGAGAAGCATAGCTATCGACATAAGTAGGAATGTCTTTTTGAAGCTTTCTGTAGCGAAAAAATGAGTACTCCCTTAAGGAGATAAACGACACGATGACGGTTCGTACGCGTGCTTGTACGGTCGGACTACTATGTGGTTAGTAATAAGAAATGTACACAAAGAAAGGCACGTCATGAATGCCAACGAATCGAATAATAGGGTCTCTGACGAGGTCATTAGTGCCGAAGCCGAATTCCTTGCGGCGCAAGAGGCGCTTGAAGCGGCACGTATTCGCCTTGCTGAATTAAAATCTATGGCACCTGTTGATTCTCAGGTGTCTGCGTCAGAGTCGACGGGGGTGCTTTGCGACGAAGATGAGACTGTAGAGGTAACGGTAGTGGCCATCGAGGAAACAATGTCTGAAGGCGAGCCGGTTGTTTTTGAGGCGGTAACTGCTTGCGCGGTTGGTAATCAGGTGGATGTTCAAGCTGACACTAAAACGGACAATTCGATATCGGAAGGGGTTTCATCTCAACCCGCCGCTCCGGCGCCGGAACCCCCAACAGGTGACCCTATTCCTGAGTGGGTGCCCTATTCTACGGCACCGAAAGCTACTCCAGCCTCTGTTGAACCGACTCCTATACCACAATCAAATTCGACACCGACTAACGGGGAATACCAGGCTTATCAGCAGCCTCAGCCTCAGGCATCACAGCAGGTTTATGGTGGCTATGTGGCACCTGGTTACAGTCAGGCACCACATGCGGGCCCGGGGGCAGTTCCCCCACAACAGCCCTACTACGGATACCAATATCAGCAACCTTACTATCAACAACCATATCCTACGGTGGTGGCATCGAAAGATCATGTGGCTGCAGGTTTGCTTGCTATCTTCCTTGGTCAATTAGGTATTCATAAATTCTACTTGGGATATAACACGGCTGGTTTTATTATGCTTGCGGTTACCATTATAGGAAGTATCTTTACCTTTGGTCTTGCGGCGGGTGTCATGTGGATTATTGCTATCATTGAAGGTATTCTCTACCTAACCAAGTCTCAGTCGGAGTTTGAGCAGACCTATGTAATTAACAAGCGTGAGTGGTTCTAATAAATTCGATCATTTCGGGCTGTCGCAACAGTTTATGTTGTGACGGGTAAGGCGCCCCTTATTTGCGCAGTAGTATGCAACAGTGTGCTACTGCGTTTTCTTTGGAATTTTCAGGTTTAGAAGGGCGGGTGCTCTGTGCGAACTGGCTATTTGGTTGCCATTCGCAGGGTTTTCCTGTGAAAGGTGCAGGAAAGCGGCGCTTTTTCGTTAGAATAACGGTATCGACAAGGCGGGTTCGACTTGCCTGCTGAAAGATCCAATAAGGAGGAATACCATGCCCCAAATTACTCGTGACCAGGTACGGGTGCCGGCCGATGTTATGCCGGAGTCTCGTGACGAGTACATTGAGAACTACCTGAAGGCCACGCGCGGCACGGGTCGTCTCATGCTGTTTGCGTGTGACCAGAAGATTGAGCATCTCAATAAAGATTTCTACGGCGAGGGTATTGATATTGCGGATGCAGAGCCTGAGCACTTATTTAAGATTGGCGACCAGGGTGTGTGCGGTGTGTTGGCTGGGCAACGCGGCCTGATCGCACAATACGCAGCCGACTATCCTGAGATCAACTATCTTGTGAAGATGAACTCGAAGACGAATATTGTGGGCACCAAGCAAGAAGATCCCTATTCTCCTCAGCTCTATGACTTGGATGCTATTCTGGCCATGCGCGAAGCTGGTGTGAATATCGTAGGTTTGGGTTACACTCTGTATTTGGGCAGCGAGTATGAGTCTACCATGTTGGCCGAAGCAGGTGAGCTTATTGCTCAGGCTCACGCAAACGGTTTACTCGTAGTGTTGTGGATTTATCCACGCGGTAAAGCGGTTACGGCTGAGAAGGATCCAGCGCTTATTGCTGGTGCCGCGGGTGTGGCACTTTGCCTCGGTGCAGACTTCGTAAAGGTGAACCCGCCCAGTGCGAGTGAAGATGCAACGTCTGCCGAGAATCTGAAGATTGCCTCCATGGCAGCTGGTCGTACTGGTCTAGTATGTGCTGGCGGTTCTACGGTTGATGCGGAGACATTCCTTAGCCAATTGCATGACCAGATTCATATTGGTGGCGCTACCGGCAACGCCACAGGTCGTAATATTCATCAGCGTTCGTTGGATGAAGCAGTTCGTCTGACGAAGGCTATCAGTGCTATTACCCTGGCCGATTATTCTGTTGCCGACGCGCTTGCTGTCTTTAACGGTGAAAAGGAATTCTCGCTGTAAAGTTATTTCTTTTTACAGGTGGTACCTCTTCAAACGGGCCCTTCGGGGCCCGTTTTGTTGTATTTTACCTGTTTACCCGGTTTTTTGATTGTCCTACTTCCGTTTAACGGTTTCCATCCTAAGGGGCATTACGCTTCCATTGATTAACGGTAGGCCAGTAAGAGGTATTTACTTATTAAGAATTAGTATCAATAAGTATTTACTTTCTAATAAAATCTCGCTATAGTGCAGTTTATGATCATGAATAGGCGATCTCATTAAGGAATTACATTCTGCACTATGAGAGAGGATAGGCTTATGGCACCTGATACTACGAAACTTACCAATGAGGTTGGCAACCCTGTTGCTGACAATAACCACACACTAACGGCAGGTGAGCGTGGCCCTATGATGCTCCAAGATAACTGGATGATCGAGAAGTTGGCTCATTTCGATCGCGAGGTTATTCCTGAGCGACGCATGCATGCGAAAGGGTCTGGCGCGTTCGGTACGTTTAAGGTTACGGGCGATATTAGTGAGTATACGAAGGCCAAGGTGCTTCAACCCCATGCTGAGTCTGAAGTATTTGTGCGCTTCTCCACCGTTGCTGGCGAGCGAGGGGCTGCCGATGCTGAGCGTGATATTCGTGGCTTTGCTATGAAATTCTACACGCCTGATGGTAATTGGGATTTAGTGGGTAATAACACGCCGGTATTTTTCTTGCGTGATCCCAAAAAATTCATTGACCTTAACCACGTGGTAAAGCGTGACCCTCATACTAATATGCATTCACCTCAATCGAACTGGGATTTCTGGTCGAGTTTACCCGAAGCGTTGCATCAGGTAACCATTGTAATGTCTGATCGAGGCATTCCTGCCAGCTATCGTCACATGCATGGTTTTGGTAGTCACACCTATAGCTTGATTGATGAAAACAATAAGCGTACCTGGGTAAAGTTTCATTTGAAAACAGAACAGGGTATTAAAAACCTCACAAACGAAGAAGCTGCACAAATTGTTGCGGGAGATCGCGAAAGCCACCAGCGAGATCTCTTTAACGCTATCGAACGTGGAGATTTCCCTCGTTGGCGTTTCTGTATTCAGGTTATGGATGAAGCTACAGCAAAGAATTACAAGGAAAACCCCTTCGATATTACGAAAACTTGGAGTCAGAAGGAATTCCCCCTTATCGAGGTAGGTGTTCTAGAGCTTAACCGTAATCCAGAAAACTATTTTGCCGACGTAGAACAAGCTGCGTTTGCTCCAACGCATTTGGTGCCAGGTATTGGATTGTCTCCCGACAAGCTTCTGCAAGGCCGCTTATTTGCCTATGGTGATGCACAGCGCTATCGCTTAGGCGTAAATCATAATCATATTCCGGTCAACAAGCCGCGTTGTCCCTATGCAGAATTCCATCGTGATGGCCAGATGCGCACCGATGGTAACTTTGGTGGCGCCATTGGATATGAGCCTAACAGCTACGGTCAGTGGCAGCAGCAGGCCAATGCGGCAGAACCGCCCATGGATTTGTTTGGCCCCATGGACGCATGGGATCCTGCCGACGATCCTACTGATGACACCTTCTATCAACCGGGCAATTTATATCGCCTGATGGACGAGGACAAGAGAGCTGCGCTTATTGGTAACACCGCGGCCGACATTGCTCCGGTGACGGATAATATAAAGTATCGTCATGCCGCGCATTGCTACAAGGCCGACGTGGAATACGGTACACGTTTGGCGGAAGTCCTTGCGCTTGACATAAATCGTGTTGCAGAACTTGCTGCGATGACACATGAAGAGCGCATGGCCGCTACGGGGCAAGCGGTTCCTGCTCGCAAGAAGGGTGGAGTTACTAGGGCGTAAATCTTTGTTTGACACCCCGAGTTACGATGGGTCCGCTCCATTGAGTCACTGCTGTTTATTGAGGTCAAGCATATAGTTTTGCAGTGCATGCTTGCTTCATCTTTTTAGATGGAGCAAGCATTTTCTAATAGGGTATGTTCTTTGTAGGAGATATAACTTTTTTATTCGAGCTGTGAATTGGGCTTTAATAATAAAAATAACCGAAACCTACGAATGGTTTCGGTTATTTTAATTGAGGCGGCTGTATCAAAAGCCGTCTCCTAATTGCGGATGGTGCCCGAGGCGAGAGTCGAACTCGCACGTCGTTAGACAACGGTTTTTGAGACCGCCGCGTCTGCCATTCCGCCACTCGGGCGCAACACGAAAGTATACCGGATGCTTTGCCCCCCGTCGAGTAAAAAATAGTATTGATATGAGGCGACAGCCAGTCAACATATATATGATAATCTGGCGCGCTAGTTCTGTATGCCGCATAATAGAAAAATCGTCGGCTTACAGCAGTATCTCTGCTGCACGGCCCCGCAATACGCTGGACATAAGAGAGGGAAATTATTATGGAACATGCTGAGCTGACAAAAAAGATAGATGCGTATCTCGAGGAAAATTGGGATGCGATGGTGGACGACATAGCTATGTTGGTGCGTATTCCTAGTTTTGAGGAACTTGACAAGAAAGCAGAAGGCGCTCCGTTTGGCCCTGGTCCCAAAAAGGCGCTTACCGTCGCACTTGATTTGGCTGCAAGCATGGGATTTGCCACTCATGATGCCGAAGGTTATATCGGCTTTGCCGACTTCCCCGGCAAAACCGATACGCAGCTTGGTATTATTGGTCATATGGATGTAGTTCCGGCTGGTCCTGGTTGGACGTTTGAGCCCTATGAGGTTACTCGCAAGGACGGCTACCTTATGGGGCGCGGTACTCTTGACGATAAGGGCCCCAGTATTATGGCCTTGCATGCCATGAAATTCTGGAAAGATCAGGGTGTCGAATTCCCTTACACTATTCGCTTTTTGTTTGGTGCAAATGAGGAATCTGGTATGGCTGACGTGGCGTATTATCACGAGCATTATGAGGATCCAGCCTTCTTATTCACGCCCGATGCCGAATTCCCCGTATGTTACGGTGAGAAGGGTGGCTTCGACGGAGTTATTATGAGTAAGCCTATTGAGGAGTGTGCGCGTATTATCGTCGAGTTTGAGGGTGGTGCTGCCACGAATGCGGTGCCAGGTATTGCGCATACTATCGTAAAGGCCGAGGCGAAGGAGCTGCCAAATGCCGAGCGTATAACAGTGACCGAAGCAGGTCCGGGCTTGGCGCGTCTTGAAGCTGCTGGCAAAGGCGCTCATGCCTCCACCCCCGATGAGGGGGTTAACGCGATTGGTCTTCTGGTAGATTATTTGTTGGAGAATGGTTTGTGTGGTGCCGATGAGCGAACCTTCTTGGAGCTGGATCAAAAGTTATTGAATCACACTGATGGCAGTGGTGTGGGAATTAAAGCTGAAGACGAATACTTTGGTCCCCTCACAGTTATTGGGGGTACGATTACCATCGATAATAACTGCTTTGTGCAAACGATGGACAGTCGTTTCCCCACGTCTATTACGGGCGATGATATTGCCGAACGTATGAGCAGCCTAGTTGAAGAAATTGGTGGCACGTTTGAGAATACCTTGCTCATGGTTCCCTTTTTGGTAAAGCCGGAATCTCCCGTAATTCAGGCATTGTTGAATGCATACAATGAAGCAACTGGTGAAGATGCTAAACCCTTTACTATGGGTGGCGGCACGTATGCTCGTGAGTTCAAAAGTGGTGCCAGCTTTGGCCCTGAGAAGCCTTGGCTGAAAAATCCTGAGTGGGTGGGCATGATGCATGGTCCTGATGAGGGT
>JAEWYG010000001.1 GCA_023395755.1 Actinomycetes bacterium
GTGTAACTCGCTTAGCGCATGTAACTCACGTAACTCACAGTAACCTTGCGCATTTCTATCACTAATCAAGCAAAATGCTTTCCCGAATCCAACACGACATAACGCCTGATCTACAATCTTGAAATGATGCTCTTTGCAATCAAGTCGCAAACTAGGATGCGATTATGACCCTCTTTATTTCACATACTACAGCGGCAGAATGTTGGCGCTCCGGGATCTACGACCACACACTCGGTTGCACCCTCCCCTCTAGTCCCTTTCGCCCAGCTGGATCAATTCAAGTTGAAAGCTTATCCAACCTACTTGCGACGGATCGACTTCAAATAACTTATCAAGAAGCGTTTTCTTTCGGCAGGGGACAACCCCTTAAACCAGCTAAGCACAAGCCGACCGCGCGTCGTATCCAGATTATTAAAGGAAAGCAACTCGCTCTCGCCTCTGATCCAATACATGTACTCTTGCCCAGCAAATCTCTCGCGAACAACATTCGGCATATTACGTGCCACGTATGCGAAGGATCCATTCCGAGAGGATCGTTCGTGCGCTTAGACAACACTATACTTCTGTGTTCGCCCGAATTCACCTTTTTGCAGATGGCTTCAACTATTACCTTCCATGAGCTGGTAAAATTGGGATTCGAGCTCTGTGCACTTTACACTCTGCATCCCGACGGATGCGCACGCTACGACCGAATCTTGCCTCCAACAACTCCTTCTTCAATTGCTGTCTATTTGCAAAACCATGATGGCGCTCCAGGAGTCGTTGCTGCACGCAAAGCCCTTCGCTATGTGGTCTCAGCCTCTGGTTCTCCCATGGAAACCGCACTCGCCATCATATTCTGTCTTCCACAACATCAAGGTGGTTTTGGACTCCCCCTTTCCTTTATGAATTACCGCATCGAAGAGCGACGCAGCAGACAAGCTGGAATAGGAAAAAGTTACTACCTCTGCGATATGTACTGGCCCAAAGCAAAGCTAAGCCTTGAATACGACAGCGACCAAGAACATACCGGATCTAGTCGTATCGCTGAAGATGCACAAAGGCGCAACAATTTAACTTCCTTAGGAGTTACCTCCATCACCGCCACGCGCGAACAGGTTATGGATCCTGAAAAACTCAATCACATTGCCCATCAAATTGCACAGATGCTGGGCATACGCATGAGAAGCGAGCGAGGCTGGAGTCTTACCGAACGCGGAAGGCTTTTTCGAAAGCTCGTTCTTGCAGACGGTGCGGAATTCAGCGGGACAAAAACGCGTCGATTCTTTATCCACTCTTAGGAATAAAAACAACAATAAGCTCCTGAACTGGAAATTCTCCAAACTCAATCGAGTCACCCTCTAACATATCTTTGAGATCTATAGAAGCGAGGTCCTTTTGTCCATTATTAAACTGCTTATATTATTTCAGCGTACCCTAAGGTAGCGTTACCACGGGATAGCGTTGCCGCAGGGTAGCGTGTCCTGGGGTAGCATGCCATAGAGTAACGTTACAAGGGGTCGCGTGTCCTGCGCGCCGTGGCCCAAGGCAACAGCAACCCTGAGCCAACGCGCCTAGATCAGCGCCACCCCATTGACAAGGCCCCCGATTTCCGGAGGCCTTGTTCGCGTTACTTCTTGTCTGGACGCTTCTTGCGTTTACCCTTAGGGGGCTTAGGCGCATTCTTCTGTGCGGAAGATCCTTGCCCTGATGAAATACGTCCTGAGGACGAACCCACAGAAGGTGAGGCCGCCTCTTTAGCCCGCACCGCAACCCCTTCGCCTGACGCGCTCTCAGCCGTCTTGCCGGACTTGCCCGACAGAGCAGCTGCCATAGCATTTGGGTTCGCGAACTCGAAACGACCAACTTGCGGACCGTACTTCTTAGCCAACTTAGCATAGCGCGGCTCACGCGTCTTCCACATGGCATAAAGCGGAGCTGCAATGGCTATAGACGAATACGAGCCGCAGATAAGTCCGATAGCCATAGCAAACGCAAAGTCTTTTAGTGTTTCGCCGCCAAAGAAGAGCATGGCCAGTACCGGAATAAGCGAGCTTAGGGTGGTGTTCATGGTACGAATAAGCACTTGGTTGATGGAGTGGTTCGCCATCGTCATAAATGTGCACTTAATATCTTCACCCTGCATATTGTCGTTAATGCGATGGAACACAACCACCGTATCGTAGAGCGAGTAACCCAAGATAGTAAGCAACGCCGCAATGGTATTCGGATTAACCTCACGTCCTACCAATGCATAAATGCCCATAACCAGTATGAGATCATGCAGCAACGAAACGATGGCAGTAACACCCATCTTGTAATCGAAGCGGATAGCAATGTAGATAATAATGAGCACGATAGACACCAAGAAGGCGATGAGCGACGACTGGATAACGCTGGCACCCCAGTCTGGGCCGATAGTGGTTACCTCAAAGCTCTCGGTAGAAAGCCCCAAATCGCTGGCAACTTGAGTTGCACGCGAAGCCGCATCCTCTGCGCTCGTTGTTGTGGTGCGCACAAGGAAGCCTTCTTGACCGTCGGCGTTCGTGGTTTGAATAACAGCATCGGGCTCGCCCACCTTGTTAAAGGCGCCGCGCATATCTTCGGTACTCACATCGCCCGTGCCATGGAATGCAATAGACGTACCACCCACGAATTCGATACCAAAGTTCAGACCCCGCACCCCTACGACAACGAAAGATAACGAAATAAGCACCGCCGCAATAATAAGGAACACACGGCGGTATCCCAAAAAGTTAATGTCGTGCTTGATAAACTTGCCGCGAGGCTTGGCCGCCGCCTTGGCGGCTTCCTCGCCCGCTTCTCCAGCGCGCTTTTCGGCGATACGTTCGCTCTCCGCGCCGTCCATTGCCTCGCCCACCTCGGCAGCAGCCGCAGTGGTACCTTCGGCCACAGCCAACGCCCCATAGCGCTCAGATGCTGCAAGGCTGTCTTTCACACCCCAGAACCCAGGGTGTTTCGCAATAACACGCGGCGCAATCAGGCGAATAAGCGGAGCCTTAAACAACAACATCATAACAATGTCGCAGATAATGCCCAATGCCAGCGTTAGTCCGAAACCTTTAACTGAAGCGGTAGCCAGGAAGAACAACGTAAGTGCCGACACCAGCGTTACTAAGTCGGCGTCAATGGAGGTAACAATAGCGTGCTTTACCCCTGTAATCGATGCGGCACGCACACTGCGCCCCATACGAATCTCTTCACGGAAACGCTCCATTACCAAAATGGACGAGTCGGCCGCCATGCCGATGGTCAAAACAATACCAGCAATACCAGCAAGCGAAAGACTGAACAAACCAAATGCCGAAAGCATGGCCAAAATACCCAGATACAGCACAGCAAATACCATCATGGCGGCTGCCGTAATAACACCCAAACCGCGATAGAAGAACAGGAGGTACAACATAACGACAACAAGGCCAATCAAGGCCACCAGCACACCCGAAGCAAGAGCGCTCTGACCCAACGTTGGGCCCACCACTTGGCTTTGAGCATACTCAAAACTTACGGGCAGCGAACCACTCTCGAGAACCGTCTGTAACGACTTAGCCTCATCAAGGGAATAACCGCCGGTAATCTGCACTTCACCGTTAGGAATCTCAGACTGAACAGAAGGTGCCGATTGCACCTCGTTATCTAGAATAATAACAATCTTACCTTTGATGGGAGCCAGCTCCCTCGAGGCATTCGCGAATGCCTCGGCGCCCTTGGAATCAAGCTTCACATTCACGCCATAGTCGCTCGAAGTCTCGGATGCTTTGCCAATGCTAACGTTGGTAATGTCGGCACCAGTAACCAGCGGAGTATAGGTACCTTCCTCAACCTTCAGATGCTCAACCTTGCCTGACGGCAGCGAGTTGCCCAGCGCGTCGGTAACGGTACCATTCTCGCCGTATTGACCACTCTCAATTTTAGTCTTCACTTCTTGGTCGGTGAACGAATCGAGACGAGCAAACTCCAACTTACCCGTCTTACCGATAGTATCGAGAGCCTGCTGAGTGTCTGACAAACCGGGTATCTGTACGAGAATTTGGTTGGTGCCTTGTACCTGCACCACCGCTTCGGAAGCGCCAAGTGCATTCACACGGCTCTCGATAATAGCGCGGCTCTTCTCCATATCTTCGTTGGATACCGCAGCACCACCCTCACCTTTTGCCGTAAGCACAACCGACAAGCCGCCCTGGATGTCCAAACCCTGATTAATCTTCTCCTGGGGAGGCGTAAACATAAACACCGATCCCACAACCAGCAGTGTGGTAACAATGAGCAACCAAACATTGCGCCGATCGGCAGTGCGACCGGGCTTCTTTTTTTTCTGGGCTATCGCCATGACGCCTTCTTCCTTGTCATACCAAGCACTGCTGTCGCTAACACGTACAACAGATTCCTCAAACCCCAACCGTCCTATTGTGCCATAAAACCTAATAGAGAGCAGACGCATTGTTACGAAGCGCCCACATCATGCAATAAATCGCTTAATAGTCTTTTGCGGCAGGCGATGCCATCCAAGCACCATAGAACTCTTCGTAAGAATTCGCCAGCACGGCTTCGCGCGCACGACGCATCAAATCCAACAGATAATGCAAGTTATGAACAGATAAGAGAATACCGCCCAACATCTCGTTTTGCTTCACCAAATGGCGAATATAGGATCGCGAGTGATTTTGACAGGTAGAGCACGTGCAGGCAGGGTCAAGCGGGCCATAGTCGCGGGTGTATTTGGCGTTGCGCATGTTCATACGACCGGTACTGGAAAACGCTGTTCCCATGCGAGCTGTGCGCGTAGGAAGCACACAATCAAACATATCAACACCTTCGCGCACTGCTCTCACCAGCGTTGTAGGGTTGCCCACTCCCATGAGATAGCGCGGTCGATCTTCCGGTAAAGCAGCTGCCACCTGACCCAATGTTTCGAACATAATATCGTGGTCCTCACCAACCGAGTAGCCACCAATACCGAAACCTCCAAAGCGACGACCCCCTGCCGCCTGACTCTCATTTTCGATTTCGCACAAGCGACGCACCGATTCTAAACGCAAATCAAGATGCATACCTCCCTGCACGATACCAAACAATGCCTGGTCAGATCGATTGTGTGCGGCAAGACAACGGCGAGCCCAGTTTGCCGACAAGTTCATCGCACGCTCCACGAAGGCCCTTTCGGCCGGATACGGCGCACACTGATCAAGCTGCATGGCAATATCGGCCCCTAATTGCTGCTGGATCGCCATGTTCGATTCGGGTGTCCAGCGCACCTTCGCCCCGTCATAAATAGAGCGAAACGTTAGGCCATCATCGTCCAGTTTAACCGTATCTGCCAAGCTAAACACCTGGAATCCGCCTGAATCGGTAAGCATAGGGCCGTCGTAATGCATAAACTGATGCACACCACCAGCCTCTTCCACTACGTCGACACCAGGGCGTAGCGATAGATGATACGTGTTCGCCAATACCACTTGGCTCTGAAGGTCGTGCAGTTGGCCTACAGTAATACCCTTCACGGTGGCACTTGTGCCCACCGGCATAAACATGGGTGTCTGAAACGATCCATGCGCCGTTTCGTAAGTGAGCGCGCGGGCGCGAGCGCTATGAGCGTCTTGAGAACAATCAAACAACGCCATTTAGGCCTCCGTTCTTGAAGCTGAATGCGCAGCAAGCACGTTTGCTGTTGCAGCATGGTCTACTATGCCCCCGTCAATGCAGGCAACTGAGTTCTCGCAGACGGGAAGCATTTCTGCCCAAGCCGCAAATTCTTCCATACTTCCATGCTTGGATGAAGACAAGTCAAAATCAACAGGGTCTAGAAGATGGTCGGTTACCAAGTACGCATCGGCACCCAGCTTGGCTATGGCCATATCCTCAACCGTATTGTTTCCTACCATTAGTACATCTTCACCAGTAAGGCCGCAGGCCGCCAAATTCTCGGCATAGTAGGTTAACTTCGGCTTCACCGACGTGGAATTCTCATAGCTGGTAAGGCGAGCAAAACGCGTAGGGTCGATACCTGCCCATGCAAGGCGATGCTCGACAGCACGGCGCGGGAACAGAGGCATGGTGGTCAAAACCAGTGCATAACCCTTCGCAGCAAGCGTTTCGATGGCACGAAAAGCAGCGGGGTTAGGAACCACCTTCTCACCGATAAGACCAAAATCGCGCTCGTAGTAGACGGCGAGTAGATCGTTCCACTCGGCCGCAGCGCAATCAGCATGGCAGAAGAAAGTTTCCCAATAGGCATCTTGATTTGCGCTGGCATCTTCATGAGACATCATGGCTTCAGTACCCGCCTTTAGACCAGCAGAAAACGCATCCACATCGAGCCCTTGCGCCGACACAAACGAGGCGATGGATTTGAAGTAAGGACCGAGAAAGTCCTCCAATTCCATAGGCAATAGTGTGCCGTCTAGGTCAAAAAAGATAGCACGATACGCGCGGGCACCAGGAGGGCACGTAACGAGCTCGGTGCGATAATCCATTGCGAGGTTCCTTTGAGTCGACATCTTACTTTCGGTTCGATATCGCAGTATACGCGACCAAGCATAAAGGAGCGAGAAACCGATGAAATCGCTACGGTCGACGCATCTGCCGCCGTTAATTTCCCTCGTAATTCGCCAGGAAAGCACGAGTACGCTGATGTTGGGGCCTATTGATTACCTCGGCCGCAGCGCCCTCTTCCACAATAACGCCGCCATCCATAAATACGATACGATCCGCCACGTCGCGCGCGAAGCTCATCTCGTGGGTAACAATAACCATTGTCATATGCTCTTCGGCAAGATCACGGATAACTTTGAGCACCTCTTTGGTAAGCTCCGGATCGAGCGCACTGGTAGGCTCATCAAAGAATAGCACGTCCGGATTAAGAGCCAATGCACGAGCAATAGCCACGCGCTGCTGCTGGCCACCCGAAAGCTCACAAGGCACCATATCTTCTTTCCCAGAAAGACCCATTTTTTTCATCAGCTCACGTGCATGCGCATACACCTGATCTTTAGGCTGCTTTAGTACATGAAGAGGGGCATCGGTAATATTTTTCATAACCGTGTAGTGCGGGAACAAATTGAAGTTCTGAAACACCAAGCCAAAACGCTCTTTTGCCTTCTTTAGCACGTCTTTCGAAGCATACGTCGCACGACCCGCATCACTGTTCTGGGCAACAACTAAATCGCCGAATGCAAGGCGTCCTGCATCAAGCGTCTCCAAGAGCGTACAGCAGCGCAGAAGCGTTGACTTTCCACCGCCCGATGGCCCAATAACGGCTACCACTTCGCCTTTTCCTACCGTCAACGAAATATCTTTCAGAACAGCCGTGCTGCCAAAACTCTTCTTCGCATGCTCAAGGAGCACAAGAGGTTGTTCATCTGTCATAGGTGCAGCTCCTTTTTTCAGCAAGGTCAACAGGGAAAGCTTTGAGGAACCTTCCAAAGAACAATTTTCCTTGCAAGATCCCAGGCAATTCTTCGTTCAGTAAGACAGCGAAGCTATCGGATAGTACAAGATTAATCATGGTAGTAGTTCATGCGCTTTTCAATGCGCGTAAGCACCACTTCCACGATGAAGTTAAACACCCAGTAAATCAAACCAGCAATAACGTAGGGAAGCATACTTACCTGAGAGGCAGCAAGCGCTTTCGCCTGCGAGAACATTTCCATAACACCCAACACAAACGCAAGCGAGGTATCCTTCACCAGAGTAATAATCTCGTTGCTCATAGCGGGCAGTATGCGCTTGATTACTTGCGGGAGAACAATCTTCACGAACGTCTGATAACGTGAATACCCCAAAACCGTCGCAGCTTCGTATTGACCTTGCGGGATAGACTGAATGCCCCCGCGATAAATCTCACCAAAATAGGCTGCATAGTTCACGATAAAGCCTATCGAGCAAGCAATATACTTCCAATCATTACCCATTTGCATACCAAACAGATAATAGGGTCCAAACATCAGTGCCATAAGTTGCAACATCAAAGGTGTACCACGCATGACGGAAATGTAAAACCGCGTAAACAAAGCAAGCGGCTTAAACCGACTCATACGACAAAGCGCAACTACGATACCAAGTGGCAGTGCGCCAATGAGCGTGGTTGCAAAAATCTGCATTGTGAATACGAAGCCCGAGAGCAGTATTCCCATCGTTGTTGCAAAATCCACCTGGCAACCCTTTCGCTCGTTCATTATCTCTTCGTATAGCAAATCGCAGCCATGCCGCAAGCCACAGCGCGCTTTTTAAAGATCAAAAGCTCAGTTATACATCCCTCAAACGCAACCGAGGGCGGAAGCTATGCCTCCGCCCACTGTTCTCTCTTTTAGATAGACCCCGCTTCGGGGTTACCCGCGACGCTCATTATAGGCCTATGCAAGCACCCAATTGTCGTAGGTAATACCGTACTTGGCATATTTTTCGCAAAGCTGCTTGACGGTGCCATCTTTGTCGAGTTCTTTCAGCGTATCCGTCACCTGCTTTGCGAGTTCGGTATTGCCCTTCGCAAAGCCCACAGCGTAGTGCTCGGTAGACAACGGGTCAAGTTTCGCATATACATTCTTTTTGGCAGTCATCTGATAATCGGCAATGGACAGATCGCACGCCACAGCATCAACCATACCCGATTCAAGCTGCATAAACGCATTGTTATAATCGCCGATGGTCTGCAACTCTTTAAATGTGCTGGCAAGATTTGCTTGGTCGCCTTCAAGAACGTCGAGCGCCGCAGAATCAACCTGCGTCATAACAACCTTACCCTTAAGATCTTCCAAAGATTTAATGCCACTATCAGCCTTGGTCACCACAACTTGCTCGTTGAGCATATACGGCTCAGAGAACTCATAGCTGCCTTCACGGCCTTCCATGGTAAAGCCATTCCAGATGCAGTTGATGCTGCCACTACCCAGCAAAGCGTCTTTGGCATCCCAGTCGATAGGCTCAAGCTTTAGCTCCCAGCCATTCTTCTCACACACGGCTTTAGCTAAATCTAAATCGAAACCAGTGAACTGACCGTCATCGCCCACAAAACCGTAAGGAGGGTAACCTTGGTCG
>JAEWYG010000007.1 GCA_023395755.1 Actinomycetes bacterium
CATCCACGACGTGATGCGCTAAGGAATTTCTGTTGTACCGAAAAAGGCAAGCCAAAAGAGCCGCCCTACAGACCTTGCGGAATGCGAGCGTCATCGGCCACCACCCCAGCCACAGCTATGTCGAGAACTTCAATCTTATGGGGAATAAAAGTCGCACCTTCACCCGCACCCGTCATAGCGATCAGATCGTCAGGCAAAAGCCACTCTGCTTCGACAATGGCACCAGTTGCGTCAACTATAGAAACATCGTTTCGGTTAAATACGATCTCATCTCCGCCTGCCGTAAATGTCTTTTTACCACCACTATCCTTAACGTCGTCCAACCCACCCAGCACAACGGTTACCTGGTCCCCATTAATAGAAGATACTTGGCCATAATGCACAGCTTGACTAAGCGACCCCGTAGCCTGTTGCTCGGAGCCTGACGGATCGACATTCTGACTAGTATTCGAAGCACAACCATGTAGGAACGGCACAAACGCAAGCACAACAGCAATAGCCCAAGCCATCATCCTTAATTTCTTCTTGCTCATGGCATTCCCTTTCAACGCAGGTTGATGCACTACTACGCACCCGTGCTCTAACCATGATTGTGAGGGATGAAACGACCAAACGAAGACACACACGTAAAACGTCAGGCAGCGGTCAAGCAGCCGCAACCATAGCGCAAACAGCGCATTCAAAGGCCTCTGCGATGTAGCAGCCTACCCTACCGAAGAATATTAGCCACGTGGATGCGCGCGGTGATGAACCTGCTTGAGCCTTCCAGGTGAAAGATGAGTATATACTTGCGTGGTCGAAAGGCTGACATGACCAAGCATTTCTTGCACACTCCGCAGGTCCGCCCCACCATCCAGTAAGTCTGTAGCAAACGTATGACGCAACGCATGCGGCGAAAGAGTCTCATCGAGCCCCGCAGCACGCAATGCTTCCTTAAACATTTTGCGGATAGCATCGGTAGTCATACCATTTCCCCGCGTGGAAACAAAAAAGAATTCACTTGTTTTGTCACGCAAAAGAGCTGGGCGTGCCAGCAGTAGATACGTACGCATAGAAGACAACGCCAAGTTGTGCAGAGGCACAATACGCTCCTTGGCCCCTTTGCCAAATACCTTCACCTGCCCACGCTCAAAATCAACGTTTACGGTAAGCAGTCCTGAAGCCTCAGACACACGCGCACCGCAGGCATAAAGAAACTCCAGTAATGCAAGATTGCGCATATCAGATACCGTCTGCTCGCGTGGGTTTCCTGCTGCATCTCGCTTTCCGTAAACACACAACAGCTTCACCATATCGGAAGCACGAATAACATGCGGCAAGCTTTTCTGTCGCCGAGGACCTGAAAGCGCACTGGCTGGATCAACGTCAATCGTTCCCGTCACATTGAGCCAACGAAAAAAGCTGCGCAAAGCCGCTAGACGACGATTAATGGTAGTACGTGAATACTGAGCACAATCAAGTTCTCCCAAATAGCATCGCAACTGCTTGTGCGTAACCAAGATAGGATTGAGCTGTTCACGTGTTGCCCAACGAGCATAGTCCGTAAGGTCTACACGGTAAGCACGCACGGTATGAATCGAGGAGCCGCGCTCAACACGCAAAGCCTCACAGAAACCCTCAATTAGAGACACGACATACGGATCGCTAATGTCTTCGTCGGCTAACATATCCGCATTATGCATGACGCAAACATTCTTTCATAAGACCTCTGCCCGCTAATTCCCTGCAATACCCTTCAAAAGCCCGAGCACCACGATCTGCATAGGCAGCGTAGCGTTCGCGCTTATTACGCACACGGGTGACAAGTGGGGGCATGATACCGAAGTTCACATGGAGTGGTTGATAACCCTGCGTAGCAGGGTCGGTCGCATAGGCAAGCAGCGCTCCAAAAGCTGTTTCAGATGGCAGTGAGGGCAACGCCTGCCCTGTCAACTCAGCTACCACCGCCAGCGCCACGTGTAGGCCCGAGCGAATTGCCTCACAATACCCTTCGGTACCGGCAAGCTGACCAGCCACATGCACAGGAACGCCGAGCGCCGCAGCAGCCGGCGTTGTAAGCCGCAAGCCATCATCAAGCAGGTGCGGAGCATCAACAAACGTGTTGCGATGCATAACGCCTAGGCGCGCAAACTCGACATTCTGCAACCCAGGAATCATGCGAAACACACGCTTCTGCTCGGCGAAAGTGAGGTTTGTTTGAAACCCTACAAGGTTATAACAGCTACCATGAACATCTTCGGCACGTAGCTGAAGAGCAGCCCAGGGACGATGCCCTGTCCGCGGATCGGTAAGTCCCACCGGTTTAAGAGGGCCAAAACGCGGAGCATCGTGCCCCTTACGTGCAATCTCCTCGATAGGCTGACAAGCCTGGAACAGATCACGTGCCTCAAAATCGCGCAGTATAACGCGCTCAGCCGCAATAAGTTCGGCTATGAACATATCGTACTCTTCGCGCGAGAATGGTGCATTCAGGTAGTCACCCACGCCATTACCACCGTCTTCGTAGCGACTCTGCCGAAACAGCAGCCTTTCATCGAGCGAGTCGGCCATAACGATAGGGGCAGCAGCATCATAAAAGGCCAGATGATTAGCTCCTGTCAGGAGAGCCAGTTCGTCTGCCAGCGCATCGCTCGTAAGTGGACCCGTAGCCACCACAAGGGCATCTGCTTGGGTAGTAAAAGATACTAAGCTACGTGCTTCTTCTCGAACAAGGTCAATGAGTGGATGAGCTTCGATGCGCTCAGTAACGTCCTGTGAAAAAGCAACGCGGTCAACCGCAAGCGCACCGCCCGCTGCAACAGCATGGCGACGCGCAGCTTCCATCAGGTGCGACCCCAGTGCCTCGAGCTCGTATTTCAACATACCAGCAGCGCTCTCGGGCTTCATACTCTTCAACGAGTTAGAGCAAACTAACTCAGCGCAATCGGCACCTACATGAACCGGAGTAGCTGTCTGAGGACGCATTTCAACAAGCCGTACACTTATTCCGCGATCAGCAATTTGTAGTGCTGCTTCGCTTCCTGCGAGTCCAGCACCTAGTATGACAACTGTTTGAGACATGTTTTCAGAATACCTTACCGTCTGCTGCTAAGTTTGAAAATTTTGCGAAATGCGCAGGCATTACGCAACTGACAGAGCAACTCTCCTGTTTAATTACTTCACCGAGCTATCTACTTACCGGTCCCCAACGCCCATCAGGATAGCGAGCAATAATACCAGCAAGCTCTGCTTCGGCCAAATGCTGCATAAGCCAAACGCGAGGTTCCTCTTTTCCGCAGAGCGAAAGAGCAAGAAGATAGAGGTCTTCTGGGTGTATCGGCGCAGCACATAAAGCGGCAATAAGGGGATCGTTTTTGTCGACAGAATCAATCAAACGCGCGCCTTTTTGCTGTACTTTTGGTCCAGTAGGTGTCACTTTTAAGCAACCAAACAACGAAAACAATGCATCCGCGAACGAATCATCATCAACGATTGGCATAGCTCCTTGATACAACAAACGATTCGCACCCCGCGACGAAGTAGAGGTAATAGCACCAGGTACAACCAGCACCTCACGACCTGCGGCAAGAGCCTCATCTGCAGTGGAAAACGTACCTGAAGGCAATCCGGCCTCCACGATGAGAACAGCTTTTGCTAGCCCGGCTATAAGACGGTTACGCAGTCGGAACAAGTAAGGCTTAGGCGCACAGCCCCAAGGGTGTTCTGATACGATTGCGCCTCCCGTGTCGACAATACGCTGAAAAAGACCCCTATGTTCTGCGGGATAGAGCTCATCGCAACCTCCACCGAGAAAGACAGTCGTGGGCGCACCCTTCTCAAGCGCAGCTTCGTGAGCAGCCGCATCACACCCGCGCGCGCCACCCGATATAATAACCACCCCCTGCGCTGCCGCCGCGCCAGCAAACCGTCGCGCACAGGATATCCCATAGGGCGTTGCCTTTCGAGCACCAACAACAGCCAATCCTTCTTTAAGTGCAGCAGGGTTCCCCACAACGTATAGACGTTCTGGCGGATTGGGTATACGCACCAAGGCGGCCGGATAGCCCGCATCCTCACAAAAAAACTCAGCACGTTCGCCTCGAAGTTTCATGATCCTACGCTTTCTCTAAAACGCAATCCCAACGCCTCACATAAATGCGCCCTCGAAACAACAGCCTCCTCTTCCATGTCGGCAATAGTACGCGCAACGGTCAATGTCCGCACAATAGCGCGCCCGCTCATGCGAGCTATTCCGGTTGCTTTTTCATAGAATGCGCGGTCAGTATTGGAAAGCCCACACGAGGCAACAAGTGCCGCCATCGTGCCATCGTCGTCGGCACGCGCACGGCGCCAAGAGGCATACTCTCTCGCGCGCAAAACCCCTTGTCGCAATTCATCCGACGACACACCCCCACCTGTTTCAAGAACCTCATGCGGAGCAATGCGCTGCACAGCAATATGCAAATCGATACGATCCATCAAGGGTCCACCTATCCGATTTTGATAGGTGTGAATCTGCGATACCGTACAGGTACATTCATGTTCCACATCGCCAAAGTAGCCACATGGACACGGATTTGAAGCTGCCACCAGCATAAAACACGATGGAAAGACAACGTTGCCGTCAGCCCTCGTAACCACAACGCGCCCCAATTCCAACGGTTGCCGCAAAGCTTGCAACACCGAAGGTTTAAATTCAGGCATTTCATCCAAAAATAAGACACCTCTATGCGCAAGCGACACCTCACCCGGACGCGGCGGTGATCCACCGCCCACCAATCCCGCCAGGGAAGCCGAATGATGCGGACTACGAAAGGGGCGCGCGCCGCCCAATACCGCAGCCATATCTTCTCCGGCAATCGAGCAAACAAGCGCCGCTTCAAGAGCCTCACGCTCATCAAGGGGTGGAAGAATAGAGGGGAGACGCGAAGCCAGCATAGTCTTACCCGAACCGGGTGGACCTGTCATAAGTATGCCATGATTTCCTGCTGCTGCAACTTGCAGCGCACGCTTCGCTAAATCGTGTCCCGCCACCTCTCGAAAATCAGGCAGCGTCACTTCTCGGCGGGGTGCTGCCGCCTGCAAGACAGGTAACGTCTCAGAACGAAAATCCGCAAGTGTACGCACCCCTCTCTGAATAAGTCCCTCAATAACTACTAACTCCTCGGGCACCGAAGCACATATCAGGTCACACCCGCGATCTCGCGCACAAAGAGCATAGGCTAAAAGCCCCGTTACCGAACGAACCATCCCTTCCATTGATAATTCACCTACCAGGACAGACCCTGAAAC
>JAEWYG010000086.1 GCA_023395755.1 Actinomycetes bacterium
AAACAACTGCGCCCTCCACTTTGTACACGTCCTTTATCCCATATTTGATGCTTTAGGTAAAGAACGCGGCCACAGCGTAAGAAGTGGCAGAAAGAATATACGAGGAAAGCCTGTGTACTACTCAAGCGGAAATTACGAAGCATTCGCCCACCCAGCAAAGCCCGAGGGCATTGAAAGCAAATCGGCCTATCTTATAGGCAGCGGACTGGCAAGCTTAACGGCCGCCTGCTACCTTGTAAGAGACGCTCAGATGGACGGCTCGCGGGTGCATATATTCGAACGCGATGCCGAGCCGGGTGGTGCGTGCGACGGGTGGGATTATCCCCAGATAGGATTCACTATGCGCGGAGGGCGCGAAATGGATAATCACTTCGAAGTGATGTGGGATCTATTTCGATCTATTCCTTCTATCGAAGACGAAAACACGAGCATTCTTGACTATTACTATCAGCTGAATAAGCGCGATCCGAATTACTCTTTGTGTCGCGCGACCATCAACAAAGGCGAAGACGCTAACCTCGACAACAAATTTGGCTTATCTGACAAAGCATGTTTAGAAATTATGAACCTGTTTTTCACTCCCGAAAGCCAACTTGACGACAAGCCCATTACCGACTACTTTTCCGACGAAGTGCTCGATTCTAATTTTTGGCTGTACTGGCGCACCATGTTTGCATTCGAAAACTGGCACAGTGCGCTTGAAATGAAGCGCTACATCCAACGCTTCGTGCACCATGTTGGTGGCCTGCCCGACTTTAGTGCTCTACGCTTTACCCGATACAATCAGTTCGAATCGCTCATTTTGCCTATGGTGAATTACCTAAAAAACCAAGGAGTACAGTTCCATTTAAATACCGAAGTTGTCGATGTCACGTTCTCTTGCACTGAGGAGCGCAAGGTAGCCACCGAAGTGCAGACAGTATGCGAGGGTATTGCCAAAACTTTCCACCTCTCCGATAACGATCTTCTCTTCATCACCAATGGCAGCTGCGTTGCCAACTCGTCCTTTGGGTCGCAAGACGAACCGGCGGAATTTAACACCGTATTGAAAAAGGGAACCGGATTCGACCTGTGGCGACGCATCGCCAAACAGGACCCCTCATTCGGACACCCAGAGAAATTTATAGGCGATCCAGAAAAGTCTAACTGGATCAGCGCCACCGTTACCACGCTCGATGAAAAAATTGCTCCGTATATCGAAGCCATCTGCCGTCGCGACCCGTTCTCTGGGGGCGTTGTTACCGGCGGTATTGTTACTGTCAAGGATTCGAGCTGGCTTTTGAGCTGGACATTCAACAGGCAACCCCAATTCCGTGCCCAGCCAGAAAACGAGCTGTGCGGCTGGATATACGGCTTATTCACCGATGTACCGGGCAATTATGTGAAAAAGACTATGCGTGAATGCACCGGCAAGGAAATTTGCATGGAATGGCTCTATCATCTAGGTGTTCCCGAATCGCAAATTGAAGAACTCGCCGAAGAGAGCGCCAACACCGTTCCGTGCATGATGCCCTACATCACGGCTTTCTTCATGCCACGAGCCGCGGGCGATCGTCCCGATGTGGTGCCCGAAGGTGCCGTAAATTTCGCATTTATCGGACAATTTGCCGAAACGCCACGCGATACCATTTTTACCACCGAGTATTCCATGCGCACCGGGATGGAAGCCGTCTACACACTATGCAACGTCGACCGAGGGGTGCCTGAAGTATGGGGCAGTGCTTTTGATATTCGTGATTTACTGAATGCCACTACGCTCATCAGAGATGGAAGGCCCCTTACCGACATGGAGATGAGCCCCTTCGAGAAACTTGTCCTTCATAAGGGAATCGAAAAGATAAAAAATACCGATCTCTACGGACTACTAGTTGAGTTCGGCGTGATTCCACCCGATCGTTCCAACGACACACCTGCACCCGCTGTCGAAGCCGTGTATCCCGGCATACATTAAAGGTTTGTGGCACCAACAAGTCAGAAGGACTCTAAAGGCAAAGTCGCGTATTTTCCTTTTTAAGTGAGAATACGCGGCTTTCTTTGCAACCCTCCGCGAAGCCCCAATCTACCTACACATTAAACTTGAAGTGCATGACATCGCCGTCCTGCACGACGTACTCCTTGCCTTCTTGGCGCAGTTTACCGGCGTCGCGGCAGCCCTTCTCTCTTAGCTGGTCAAAGCATGTATCTAGATTCATCGCCTAAACCTTAATCAAGTTCGACAAACTGATACCCACCAATACTATCAAAGCCGTTTACAACAAAAGTACAACAAAATAGGCAAAACTAGATGCTAAAAACAATTATATTTTTTGGACTCTTTCATATCAGGAGGTCTTCGGAATGAAATTCTTCTACGCATGTTGCTCTGCAAAAGATCAAAACGAAGCGAGACAACTAGCCTATGCAAAAGAGCTTAGCTTGAGCGATGCACGGATATTCATAGATACGGGTTCGGGCGAAAATGCCAATCGCCCCGCCCTTCAAGACTTACTTTCACGCCTGCGTGAAGGAGATGAGATACACATCAACGAACTTAGCAGGCTTGGCAGAAATACTCGCGATCTATTGGAGCTGATGGATAAATTCGAGCAAATGAAAGTAGAACTTCACAGCAAGAAAGAAGCGATAGATACCACCACTCCTGCGGGGAGATTAGTGTTTCATATCTTTGCGAGCGTTGCGGAATTCCAGAGACAGATAATCTTGGAAAATGCACGAGAAAGACGCGAGGCCGCCAAGAAGCAGGGTAAGCCCATCAGTCGCCCCAAGGTAGATCAAAACTCACTAAGCTTGGCTCTGCATATGTTTCAATATGATAAAGGAAAATCTATAGCCGAAGTTTGCAGCAAAACCGGCATTGGTAGAAGCACTCTTTATCGTATTGCGGAAGAGCGAGGCATAAACCGAACCCCAAAATGAAGCAACACGCCCAAACGGACGCAATCGGCTCGTAGGGAGGCATCAATCCCTACCCGGTTTCATTAGACTTTATAGTGTTCTGAAGCGCCCTAAGGGCTAGGTTGCCCCATCAATGGGAAAAGTAGTCATGCTAAGAGTAAAGAGGGCTAATAGGTGTCTTATTCATGCCGAAAAGTATTTAGAAAACATTTGAAGCTCCCGTAAAATCACCCACCTTGTTTACGGCTTATGTTATACCACGAAATGCTATCAATATAGCCGTTGGCCTAGGGATATGTAAAATATTGATAGCACTTTCCTGTTGGATTGGTTTATTTGTAATGGCCGGGAAATACTCCACAGGAAAGCAAGGAGAAGTTCCACCGAGAGGTTGTTAAGCCCTTTACAGAGCCTCAAGAAAGCAAGCGCGGGCGCTATTAAAACTTAGAGCCCGAAAATAATCGAACTGGTATATATAATGGGGTTAATCTGCTCATCACGAACCGTTACTTTTCACCGTATACGAGAATATGCTAAGATACGAAACGTCAGCGATGCCCGCGAGGTTCTAAAGGCTGCGGCGGGTGACGCAGGACATCAGCTAAGCGGTACGGGTGGCAGCCCTACCGCTTTTTTCGCGCCTTATTCTTCGTCCTCCGCGTTCTTGACAATTCATGTGTGCCTATCAGGAAAGACAGGATAGAGCATACGCCAGCAACAAAATTGAAAATATCCATTGGGTTTCTCCTTAGGTTCAAGGCATCACCCGCCGGGTGCGGACACCGCTAACACTATTCATTATAGCGAATGTCAGCTTTTTGATTTTAAATCAGTTAGAAAAGCAAAAGGAAGCTGCATAATCCTATATCAAATGACTAAAACAGCTTCCTTAGGGGCAGAGTATTTTAATCAAACATTAAACTTGAAGTGCATGACGTCGCCGTCCTGCACGACGTACTCCTTGCCTTCTTGGCGCAGTTTGCCGGCGTCGCGACAGCCCTTTTCGCCACCCAGTTCGCTGTAGTCGGCGAACGATGCAGTCTCAGCCTTGATAAACCCGCGCTCAAAATCGGTGTGAATTACACCGGCCGCCTGCGGCGCCTTTGCGCCGATGGGGATAGTCCAGGCACGGGTCTCGGTCACACCCGTGGTGAAATACGACTGCAATCCCAACAAACGGTACGCTTCACGAATAAGACGCGCCAAGCCACTTTCCGAAAGCCCCAAAGCCTCCAGATACTCCTTGGCCTCGTCGGGATCAACCTCGGCGAGTTCGGCCACATCAGCCTCCACCTTCGCGCAAATCGGCACAGGGGCACAGCCATCAATCTCAGGGAGATCGGCATTGAGCTGGTCCTCGTCAACATTCGCCAAGTACAGCATGGGTTTCATCGTGAGCAAGTGCAAATCATGCAGCAGCTCACGTTCGTCGTCAGACAGGTCAAGCGTACGCGCCCGGTGCCCCGCATCTAACCCAGCAAGCACCTTCTGAGCTGCGGCCACTTTCGCAGCCCCACTCTTGTCACGCTTTGCGTCTTTTTCCAAACGTGGCAGTGCTTTTTCAAGCGTAGCCATATCAGCCAAAATTAGCTCAGTCTTGATAGTCTCCACATCGCTTTGGGGATCAACCTTGCCTGCCACGTGCACCACATCGGGATCACCGAAGAAACGCACAACCTCGCAAATGGCATCCGTCTCGCGAATGTTAGCTAAGAACTGGTTGCCCAAACCCTCACCTTTGCTGGCGCCCGCTACCAAGCCGGCAATATCCACAAACTCAACGGTGGCCGGAATAATGCGCGCGGCATCATCAATTTTCGAAAGCACGTCAAGACGTGCATCGGGCACGGGCACAATGCCCACATTGGGCTCGATAGTGGCGAACGGATAGTTGGCCGCGAGGCCTCCCTTATTGGTAAGGGCCGTGAACAGCGTTGACTTGCCAACATTCGGCAAGCCAACGATACCGATGGATAGCGACATGAATCTTCCTTTTCAAGCGACGCAAACGTATCGTTCTATGATAGCAGAATGCGCGGCACCACTCCCCCTTTGTGAAGAGTACCTACACCCTACCCGTAATCATAAGAACCACCAAAGTTACGGCGCTCATTCCCATAAGCACGGTAGCAATCCACCCAAAAATACGAATGCCCCACGGCAAGGGAAGCTACAATTACCGCGTAGAAGCCCGACGCCTGACGCACCTTCTTGCCGTAGGTATCACCAATAACAGAGGTTAATCCTCGCTGCGTTACAATACTAATGCGCGAAACGGTTTCCTGCACGGCCGTCATCAACAGAGCACCTCGGGTTCATCCCTCGGTGCTCTAACAAAGAAGCAGTATCTCGCGCCTCTGCGTAAGTTACATACTGAACAAACCGAACTGCGCAGCAACAAAGGCAACAAGAATCACCGTTACCAACACTGGTGCCACATACTTGATCATAATCGTCCAAGCTTTTTCCAGCTTAAACGGCCCTGATAGCTTCACTTCACGCGCAATAAGCTGAGGCTTTACAATCCAACCTACAAAAATACACGTCAGAAGTGCGACAATGGGCATAAGCACCGAATTGGAAATGAAGTCGAAGAAGTCGAGCATGGTGGTACCTGCACCCAGCGGCTCGATGAACGATAAACCATTGTAGCCAAGGTTCACCAAGGTGCCCGTCACCACGATAAATATCATCACCGTAATCAACGACTTCTTGCGCGACCACTTCGCGCCATCCTGCACAATAGAAACGCAGGTTTCCATAAGTGAAATACCGCTCGTCAATGCAGCAAATAATACCAACATAAAGAACAGGAAGCCTACGAACTGTGCCGCTCCGCCCATCTGAGCGAATACCTCCGGCAAAATCACAAACATAAGCGACGGTCCTGATTTTGCAGCTACCGCGTCTCCCGAACCCATAGCCACAAACGCAGCGGGAACAATCATAAGGCCAGCCAGAAACGATACCCCTATGTCAAAGCCGCCAATACGCATCACGCTTTGCGTAAGGCTCGATTTTTTATCCAGATACGAACCATACGTAATCATGATACCCATAGCCAACGACAAGCTGTAAAACATCTGCCCTAAGGCGCTAATAACCAATTCCGGAGAGAATTTACTGAAGTCGGGTACCAGATAGTACGCAGCACCCTCAAGGGCTCCCGGCATGGTAAGGGTATATATCGCAATGCCCACCGCCACAATAATAAGCGCCGGCATCATGAACAGGTTAGCTTTTTCTATACCACCTTTAACGCCACGCGCTACCACAACAAACACGATAGCCATGAATACAAGCATCCATAGAAAGCTTTCCATATTACTGGTAATAAAGCCGGTGAAAAAGTCACCACCATCAGCCAGTGCCGCCGGCCCCTCGAACACATACGCCGCTGTGTATTTCGTCACCCATCCACCAATGATGGAATAGTACGGCACGATAATAAACGGCACGATGGATGCAAGAACACCAATGATGGTGTACTTCTTTCCAAATTGTTTAAACGCCCCTATGGCCGATTGACCCGTCAAGCGACCCAACGCCGTTTCAAGCAGCAGTAGCGAAACGCCAAACGTAAACACCAGCACTAGGTACGTAAGCAAAAACGTACCGCCACCATACTTTGCAGCAAGGTAAGGGAACCGCCACATGTTGCCCAACCCAACAGCAGATGCCGCCGCAGCTAGGATGAACGCCCACTTGCCCGACCACGCCGAGCGTGCGGGAGCGTCGGATGAAGCCATCGAAACCTCCATGATAGAGAGCCGTTTTGCAAGAAACCTTTCAGAAATACGGAAAGGAAAGATACAAAGCACCCTCGGCCTCTGCCGAGGATTCCTCGATCCGAATGCATCATTATAACGGGAAATCTCTGTATGCTGCCTACCTTTTCGCAGAAAGCCTCCTAGAGGAAATCTGCGGTTTTGGCGTTTCGCTTGGGGCGCGGCGCGGTTTCCTCTATCATAGCTACCGTACAAGGGGCAAGCCCGGCTCCGGCCGAAGCGCGCGCCCACCACCCTGCTTATGTAAACGACGCAAGGAGCATCACTGATATGTGCGGCATCTGCGGATTCACCGGCGCAACCGAAGCACAAGCGCCCATTCTAAAAGCTATGTGTGACGTCATGGCGCATCGCGGCCCCGATGGCGAGGGCCAGTACCTCGACGACGGTATTGCGTTGGGTCATCGACGCCTTTCTCTCATCGACCTTGAAAACGGCAATCAGCCCATGGTGCGCACCACCGGCAATAAAGCCGCAGCCATAAGCTCTCCTGCCGCAACCATCAATGGCTCCGCCTCGACATGCGAACGAGGCGATTTCGCCATCGTATTCAATGGTGAAATATACAACTATCAGGACCTACGTGCTGAACTTGAGTTAGATGGCTGGGAATTTCACACGCACTCCGATACCGAAACGCTGCTGGTGGCCTATCTTGCCTGGGGAGAGGACGTGCTTGACCGGCTGCGCGGCATGTTTGCCTTCGCTATCTGGGATCGCGCCAAACGCGAACTGTTTTGCGCACGCGACTTCTTCGGCATCAAACCCTTCTACTACACCGTACAAAACAACCAGTTCATCTTTGCCTCCGAAATTAAGTGCATCTTGGAACACCCCACTTACGAGCGCGAGCTCAACGAAGAGGCGCTCGAGCAGTACCTATGCTTTCAGTTCTCAGCATTAGATGAAACATTTTTCAAGGGCATTTTCAAGCTGCCTCCGGCACACTGCATGACTGTGCATGCCGACGGATCCACCGAAACCCGCCGCTACTGGCAACCCACCTACAACTTCAACGAAAGCCGCAGCCGCACGGCAACCGTCGATGCCATCGACGAGGCTATACGCGAATCGGTACGCTACCACAACGTAGCCGACGTGGAGGTGGGGTCGTTTTTGTCGAGCGGCATTGACTCCAGCTACATGGCGGCATGCCTAGCCAAGGAAAATCCCGACATCAAAACATTCACGGTAGGTTTCGCGGAGTACGAAGGTGAGCGCGACGAGATTACGTGGGCGCGCGAATTAGCCGACGAGCTGCATATCGAAAACAGCTCCAAACATATCTCTGAGGCTGAATACTGGGAGGTACTCCCCCGCGTGCAGTGGCACATGGACGAACCGTCAGCCGACCCAAGCGCTGTAGCGCTATACTTCGTAGACCAGGAAGCAGCCAAGCAGGTGAAAGCCGTATTATCCGGCGAAGGTGCCGATGAGTTTTTCGGCGGCTACCGTATATATCAGACACCTTTCGCAAACCAGAAGCTATCCTGGGCTCCAAAAGGCCTGCTGCGCGGTGCCTCAAAGGCGGCCCGTGCGCTGGGCGTGCGCGGTGCGAACTACCTAGAGCGCGCAAGTGAGACACCCGAAGACTGGTACTATACCAACGCCAACGGTGTAGCCTTCTCGCCCAATGAGCGCGATCGCCTGCGCGTTGGCAAGCGCACCAATGCCAGCATAAACATTCCCACACCACAAGAATTAACGGCACCCGCATATGCTGAAGTGGCGGGACTCGACGAAACCACACGCATGCAATACGTTGATCTTTACTTTTGGCTTGTAGGCGACATCCTGCTAAAGACCGATAAAATGTCGATGGCCCACTCGCTTGAGTCGCGCGTACCGTTTTTGGACAAGCAGGTGTTTGACGTTTCTCGCACTATTCCTACCCCACTTAAGGCCGATGGCGAACAGACAAAGATTACGTTGCGTGAAGCCGCCGAGCGCGCCATCCCAAAGGACTGGGCGCAAAAGGAGAAGTTAGGATTCCCTGTGCCGGTAGTTAACTGGCTGCGCCAAGATCGCTACTACAACGAAATCAAGAGCTGGTTCACGGGCGACATTGCAAACCGTTTCTTCAATACCGACGAACTAATCACACTACTTGACGAACACAAGGCGGGTGCTGACCGCTCCCGCAAGATCTGGATCATCTACATGTTCCTTATGTGGTACAAGATCTATTTTGTGGACAAAGCAGCGCCCGAGAAACCTGCCGTCGCCTAGACGGCTGGTAGGGTATAAAAAATTAGCCGTTATCGGAATACAAAGCAAAACGATACAAGGTGTCGATGTTTGCCTAGGTATGACGACGAGTCCCTGCCTGCGAACCCCTACGCGCCTGTGGGCATGGGCTCGTCGTGCTCTCCATCGGCGATACCATCGAAGGCACCTTCCTTCTCAAGACGCCTAATCTCTTCTTTTGATAGGCCCTTCCAATCAGGCACAATACCCGCACGTCGATCAATCACCTGAGCTACCAACCCAGGAATGATATAGGCTGCCCAGCACGCAAGAGCACCCCAGAAGTTCACGCCCAGGAAGTTCGCATACGCGCCGCCGCCAATATTCATGAACGAAAGCGATGCTGGCGCCACCGTGTCAACGATACCTAAGATCATGCCAATCCAAAACGCTAACTGGAAGCCCACCTTCGTTGGCTTCACTACGCCGTGCATAAGAAAGATGGGGCCGAGACCCATAATCATCGTGCCCGAGATGGTAGTAGCCGTGATAATGGAGGCGCCCATGATCATAGGCAGGTTACCCACAATGCCGAACACCACCATGAAAATAATACCGATAATACGCGGGTTCATCTTGGGCACGCGACCCAAGATACTCGGCAGATCGCGTGCTGTAAGTTTCGCCAGCGAGCTAAACGTGGAATCGAGCGTAGAGCCCGCCGTAGCAATCATAATCACGGCCATAACAAAGAATGCCAAAACACCCAAGCTTTGCGCCACCACAACCGGCGCGCTAGAGCCGGCAATACTCATACCCTGAAGGTATGCATGTACGCCGATCAGCGAGAACAGCACAATAGCGATAAACCCGAGAACACCTGCTACGATGTAACATCTGAGCATCTTTTTTGCCTTACATAAAAAACCACGGTCGGTTAGTACGGCATCATGAAAGCCGTACGACAAACACTGCAACCCCGCACCGAGGATAAAGTCCACGCCACCTTCGAGCGACCACACGCCCGACGTGACATAATCAGCAAGCGGATTCATGGGCACCACCCACATCAGCACCAGAACAAGTAGCACCGCAAATAGTATCGCCTGGGCTACATCGGTAATGATAGAGCCTCGCATGCCTCCCCAGCAGCAATACCCCACAGTGATAGCAGTAAACAGCATCGCCGCGACGATAAAGGGTATCGAACCCGAGTCGCCGTAGTAGGCACCCACAACCGAGGTATTTGACCATACCTCGTTAAACAAGCGCACGAGAATGGCGGCAGAAAAGCAGAATGCCGCCGCAATGCCGTAGTGCTCAGTAAGAAAGCTTACCGTACCCCGCGCAGCAAACTTGAGTCGCAAACGATACAGCGCCCAACCGGTCAGCGGAATGCACAGCCAATATACGGCATAACCCACACCACCCACAATGCCAAATTGCGCACCCATGTTGGCGGCATTCGTTACCGATTTGGCAAAGATCCATGCGATGAAGATAGAAGCGGTAATCATAAAAGGGCTAGCATCTCGCCCTCTCTTGTCCTCTCCGCGAAAGAACCCTCCTAAACTAACCGTCTTCGGCGACAGCAAAAACATTACCACGCCATACACGATAAGGAATCCCCAGAAAAAAATCCCCGTTGTGGAATCCATTACATAGTCCCCTTTTCTTACAGTCGATCGTTTTATGGCTCTTAAACTCTTAAGCGCCCGATCGTTCTTCAAAGTCCTGTACGACACCGTGTTCCCCGACAAGAGAAAAACTTCTGACTCTCATATCAGAAGGATTTTGTCTACATCGCCCAAGGTTGGCCATTACCGACGATATCTATTATAAGATTATATCTATTACTTGATTATTGCAAACACTTCGGTAAGTTTTCCAAAAAATTTGTAGTTAAGCTCCTGCCAAGGCAACGTACCCCTCGCATCCGCGGTGCGCTCTTTTAGAATCGAATTCTTACCCCATTGAGCTTATTAAGCACTTTGAAAACTCTACCCCTTTACGATAGTGCCACCACAACTAGAACCGTGACCAGCGGTGCACGTATAACAATGGTTGCGGAAGCGAATAGGTCTCATTAGAGAGAGGGCTGGATCTGAGGCGTAATCAAAAATAGTTAGATCGTGTCCTTTATGCCGATGCCGCAAGCCAAGTACATGATTGAAGTCGCAATCATAGACACACCCATCCCAGCCAATGGTCATTTGATTGCGACACATCATGCCAGTACACGCTTCCTGATTAAAGTTGTCGATAAGACAATCGAGGTAGGAATCGAACGCCCCACTATCGATAAGATGTACGCCATAGCGACCAATAGGGTTATTGACTACAGCAAACAAGTGATCGAACACAATACCCAACTCACCCATACGACGGCGATACATCTCTTCTAATTCAACCTGCGAGGGTGGTAGTATCGCCCATTGAGGATTGAATACCAGATTCAACACGCGTGAGCCATCGCAACCATAGCCGCGCGCATTTAGCTGGCGCAGCACTTCCAAGCTGGGGTCAAAGGTAGCCCGACCGCGTTGCGCTTCAGCTTGCGCGGCGAACACATTAGGAAGCGACGCCACCACCTCTACACCCAATGAGGCATAGCGGTCCAGCAGCGGACGGTATACAGCATCGCACAGAACGATAAGATTCGTGCGTACTACAACATGCGCAACCCGCGAGACTTCGCCAATAAACCAATTGAAATCAGGGTGCATCTCGGGTGCACCTCCCGTCACATCCACTGTCTTAATCTCAGGCCGCGCGGCCACTGCCAACACCGCTTCAAGCACTGAGCGATCCATTGCTTCATGCCGATACGGACTCGCTTCGACATGGCAATGCGCGCACGCAAGATTACATTGCGCCGTTATGTTGACCTGAAGAGTGAAGGGTTGAGGCAACGTATTAAAGCAGGATGTATCGTCCACCATATCCTCGAAATACACCAAGCTGGACAGCGCCCGACGTACGTCATCTTTTGTTGCCGCCCTCTCATGGCGCACACCCGAACAAGCACACGAGGCAGGGCCAAATCGAAAACCCCCAAGAAGAGAATCTTCCAGGTAGTCATGCGGCCCATCAACGATGCGAGCGCGATACGACACCGCAGCAGGGCTCGTTTCAGGCCACAAGTCATCAAACCAGGCAAGATAGGATTCGTGGCAGTAGCGCACGGGAATTGCCTCTACGAACACACCATCACGTTCTGCGGTAAAAAGCGCGTCGGGATGCGGTGTACCTGCCACCCGCACCGCCAAGCCAAAATGTTGCCCGAAAAAGTTGGGAAGACCAGCTGCCCCGTTGTTAACCACCAGACCATGCGCCAGCGCGAGGGCAGCCGGAGCACACGTGTGTGTCGTTGCAAGTACGTCCACATTGTTTTTAGCCATCCACCCATCCAACTCGTCTTGGCGCAGCACCTCTTGAAGCGACTCACGCGAGCAGGCCCATCCCCCCAGTAGCCGCTCATCGCCATGGGTGATAGCAATCTTTTTGCCTACCACATCCACCGTCATCGCAGAGGGCCGGTCTTCCAGCAAAGCTCTAAGACGAGGGTGAGATTGAACGGCTTCCGAGAGCTTCTTGTGAATACGATTCGAACGACTGACCGCATCGTCGGGTGTGCACTCAGGATAGGCGCAGCCACAGCCCACGCCCACATCGAGCTGGCGGCGCAACTCGGCCTCTACATTTCCGACGAGCGGCACATGGGCAGCCATGCGGTGCTCGAGAGCCTCAAAATTTGCGCTCGTTTTATCGAACCAATGCGCATCCCCATTCAAAACAACCAGCGTTTCGCCAGACTCATAGGCCACAAGTTCTTCCACCGCATCGAGTGCAAAAGGGTTGCCGTACAAACCACCTACCACATAAAGCACGTCGCACGAGCGCTCGCATGCTCCCGCAAACAACGTAGGGTCAATGCGATAGTCCACCGGACAAACACGCCCGGCGTCCTTGAGCACGCGGCGCACGCCAGCACTCGTATGACATGAGGACATAGTAACTTCTCTCTGCTTGGCGAGCCGCATGCCTTGAGCGGTTCTAGGAAACTCCCCTTATGATAGCGCTTCTTGCAAACCCACAAAAAGATTAGCTTGCCTAAAATGAGGTAAAGGAAGCTAGGCTAGCTTTGAAGAATCAACAGCCACAAGATGTCCCTGATCATCCTCGAATACACACAGCGATCCATCTCGACTTTCATACAAATTTCGGAATCGGGCAAACGAATCATCACGAGATCCCTTGCTACTTATTACCGCACTTTGACCGTCTTCATCAGGTTCGTCGTCAACCTTACGTTGACAAGTTGGCTGGACAACAGCATCAGGCTGTTCCGGCGTCTCAGTTTCAGGCTCTTCATCAAAAGCCACCTGCGGCGCAGAATTCTCAGCACTTGACGGATACACTGGCGCAACGGGTGATTCGTTTGTAGAGCTGAAAAGCAATGCGTCTGAAGGTTCTTGTGGCTCAAAAAGCTCTTCCTCAACAGCCTGTCCGCGCGCAGCAACTTCATTAGCAGTCACACAGCACACATCCGCATCGGTCTCTTGCTTGGTTGTGATCGCTGCTTCAGCAAGGCCGCCCTCAATCACTTCCATACCCGAAGCCAACATACGATTTTCAAGTTGTTCGGAATCAATACCTAACCGCAATGCGAGGGATATATTCGTTTGTGCAATCGCAGTAAGTTCAGCACCGAAAGCAGCAACTGCCCGCGCATCTTGACCGGCTTGAAGCTGGCGGCCTATGTCCATAACCCGCCCCCACGAGAACGCGTCTAGGTCTTCCTTCAAAGAGGTTGCCTTATCGGCTTCGCGCGCAATGCGCTTTTCAGCAGTGTTTCCGAACACGATCTAGCCTCTCTATGCCACAGGACTATTTCGCAGCATCTGCCCAGTATATCATCGACTTCGATAAGTAAGAATGACCTCAAACAGCCCGTCTTAATCGGCCAAAAAAGGAATCCATGTACCAATCAATAGATAACACGCCAAAACACGAGACCTTGGGCCGGAGCATTCTCACCCGCCGCCTGACGATCGCAGGCCTCCAGCACCTCAGATACCCACGAGGCTTCACGCTGCCCTTTACCAACCATCACCAGCGTGCCTACAATCGTACGTACCATAGAATGGAGAAAGGCGTTACCCACAACCTTGATGGTTAGCAGGTTCTCGCCCATGACGGTTTCGGGATGAAACGATATCTCGCGTACGTTACGACACGTCGGCTTGCCTTCGGCCGAAGCGGTCATGCAAAAGCTTTTGAAGTCGTGCTCACCCAAGAGATACTGAGCACCCATTTCCATGGCCGACATGTTAAGACCACCGGGCACAAACCACGAGAAATCCTTCATGAAAATAGGGCTCGTACTATCCACGCATAGATGGTAATGATACTCGCGTGCCTGTGCGTCGAACCGAGCTGAGAAACCGTGGCGCTTAGGCTCAATTTCACGCACCGTGATGGCGTCGTTCGTAAGAGCATTCAGTGACCGACGCAAGCTAGAAAGCGAACGACCCACAAGATCCTCTTCGCTAACATCGAAACTAACCACCTGCCCAAGCGCATGCACGCCAGCATCGGTGCGTCCAGCACATGTCGTCTGTACAGGATGCCTAAACAACAATTCTAGTGCAGACTCGATATCGCCTTGTACCGTGAGCTGACCAGGTTGTCGAGCAAACCCCGAAAAGGGAGCACCGTTATAAGACAAAGTAAGAGCAATTGTATGCTCGCTCACAGAACGTTCGCTTTCGGTATCTGCGGGCAAGTGAGTGTGTTGAGTAGTCTGGATCATAATGCGCCCTATCATAAACGAAAGCAGCCACGCTGCGAAGCCTGGCTGCTCGATTTTCCGCTTCCGTTTGCCAAACCGTTACGCCGACTTACTCCACACTGGCCTACCAAACAGATCCTGTATTTCAGCCAGCATAATAGAACTACGCGCGTCCACCGTCAGTGGCAGTTCAGCCCTAAATTTACGGCCATCAGACTGACTGACAAAGAGCACAACACCGTCGCGTCCCGGATACGACTTCAGGATACGATTCAGGCGTTGTGATGTAGCCTGGTCAAAGTCGCCCGACGATACCCTTAGCTCTAAGTGCGCTGAGCGCGCATCCGACTCTGAGAGCTCGATGGTTGTCATTTCGAACGCCATAATCTGATTACCACGGTCGCTATGCTCAAACTTTCCCTTAACCTTAACAATAGCGTCCTCTTGAATGGATTCAGCATTCTCCTCATATTTAAAGCAAATACACTCAACGTGACCCGTTGTGTCCTCGAGTGAGAACGTGGCCATCTTTTTTCCCTTTTTTGTCAGCTTCGTTACTACATTAGACACCATACCAACAAAGGTAGCTGAGGCAATTTCCTTCGTACGGTCGGCAAGATCGCCTAGCTGGAATTTGGTCATACGTGCAATGGTGCCCTCGTAAGGACGTAAAGGATGATCAGAAACGTAGATTTTCATGATCTCCTTCTCGGAAGCCAGAAGCTGACGCTTGGGCCACTCGATACCGTCTGGAGGTGGTACCATTTCTTCAAATCCTGAATCAGAGTCGTCGGCGAAGAGGTCAAACATGCTCACCTGACCTGAATCACGATCTTTCTGACGCTTAGACGCACCCTCGAGCAGTGGCGTCTCATCAACGAAGTACATGAGCTGTTTGCGCGTGTAGCCCGTCGAATCGAATGCCCCACCTTTGATAAGAGCTTCAAGCGTCTTGCGGTTATAGCATTTCGAGTCCACCCGGTTTACGAAGTCGTGCAGCGACGTGTACGGGCCGTTAGCCTCGCGCTCGGCAATAATCTCATCCGCCACGTTTTTCCCTACACCGCGCACGCCTACAAGGCCGAAGCGAACGCCTTCTTCAACAGGAGTGAACTCAGCGTTTGAAGAGTTAATATCAGGCGGCAGTACCGGTGTTCCATTGTGGTTACAGCTGGCAATATAGCGAATCAGGCGGTCGGTATTACCCATATAAGACGACAGTACCGCAGCCATGAAGTCGTTAGGATAGTGCGCCTTCATATAAGCCGTGCGCATAACTAAGATAGCGTACGCAGCCGAGTGCGATTTATTAAACGCATACTTAGCGAACTTCTCGGCGTCGTCCCAGATCTGCTTAGCAATATCGAGCGCAAAGCCATTCTCCACAGCGCCATTGTTCCAGTCCTCCTGGAGCTGACGCATGATGTCAAGCTTCTTCTTGCCCATAGCCTTACGCAGCTTGTCAGCCTTACCAGCCGAAAAACCGCTCATGGCCATAGATATTTGCATGATCTGCTCTTGGTAGACCATCGTGCCGTACGTTTCCTCCAGAATAGGCCGAAGGCGCTCATCGTAGTAGTGGATAGCCGTCTTACCGCTTGCCACACGCACGTAGTCGTCAACCATGCCGGACTCCAACGGGCCCGGGCGATTAAGCGCGATTGAAGCAACGATGTCAGAAAAGCGCTTGGGGGGAAGGCGCGCGAACAGGCTTACATACAGTGCACCCTCCACCTGAAACAAGCCATCCATGTTGCCAGACTGCATGAGTTCAAACGACTTTTCATCATCGATAGGTATATCTTCGGGAATTACCTTCGTGCCAAAGCGCGTCTCAACATTACGGCAGGCGCGAGATAGCACACCAAGCGTGCGCAGACCCAGGAAGTCCATCTTCAACAGACCCAGATCCGGTGTGTAGTGGCCGTCATACTGAGTAATAATGCCGCCGCCCTTGGTATCGCGCTTCATGGGAACGTGATCGCTCATAGGGTCACGACAGATAATGGTAGCGCAAGCATGCACACCCTCACCACGCACGTGGCCTTCGATGGACAGCGCCGCATCGATAACGGCTTTCACGTCTTCTTCGTGTGTGTAAGCCTTCTTTAGATCGGGGTTCGTCTCCAATGCCTTGGTGATGGTAATGCCCAACTCATCACCAATCATCTTCGTAATCTTATCGCCTACGTTATAAGGGTAGTCCAGCACGCGCGCTGCGTCGCGCACGGCGTTCTTCGCCTGCAGCTTACCAAACGTGATAACGCCGGACACGTGATCCTCGCCGTACACTTCCTTAATGTGTTCGATAACCTCACCACGTCGCTCATCCTCAAAGTCGACATCGATATCGGGCATCTCCACACGCTCGGGCGACAAGAATCGCTCGAACAGAAGGCCATTCGACAGCGGATCGAGGTCGGTAATTCCCATGGCGTATGCCACGATAGCGCCTGCAGCCGAACCACGACCCGGACCAACACCAATGCCTTGGCTTCGCGCCCATTCAATGTATTCTTGTACGATAAGAAAGTATGCCGGAAAACCCTGCTGAATAACAACGCTAGCCTCGTAGTCGGCTCGCTCCTGGGCTTCCTGCGGGATAGGATCGCCATAGCGCTTGATCAAGCCCTCTTGAATGCGCTTTCGGAAGTAGCTATCCTCTGTCTCGCCTTCAGGCAACGGAAAGCGCGGCAAAATTGAGTCGCGCTCCAACACCACGTCAACCTTCGCCGCAAGTTCAACCGTATTGTCGCACGCCTCAGGAAAGTCGCGCATAACGGAACGCATTTCTTCCTCAGTCTTCATGTAGAACTGATCGTTCTCGAAGCGCATGCGGTTAGCATCGTTCATTGCAGAGCCGGTGCCTATGCACAGCATGATGTCCTGCGCGCGCGCATCTTCCTGCGTAAGATAGTGGAAATCGTTGGTAGCGATGGTTTTGAGTCCGGCCGCCTGAGCAACCTTCGTCAACTGGTGGTTCAGCTCTACCTGAGTAAGACCAGCATCGGTTACAATGCCCTGGTTTTGTAGTTCAATATAGAAGTCGCCCGGATCAAAGCAGCTGGCGAACTTATGCGCCCACTCCACCGCGTCATCAAACTGACGATTGTCGAGCAGCTTTGGAATGATGCCCGCAATACAGGCAGACGCACCAATAATGCCCTTGCCGTACTTCTGCAGCATGGAGAATGTCGTACGTGGCTTGTAGTAAAAGTTGTCGACGTGCGATTGGCTTACCAAACGCACGAGGTTATGGTACCCCTCATTAGTCTTCGACAGTAGTAGTAAGTGATAGAGCTTCGGCTTGACGTCGCGTCGCAATTCTTCGTCAACGGTAAAGTACACCTCGCAGCCAAAAATGGGCTTAACGCGAATGCCCGTTTCCTTCTCTACGGCATCACAAGCATCACTCAGCTCCGGCACGCCCGACATAACGCCATGGTCGGAAATAGCCACAGCCGGCATGCCCAGTTCAGCCGCACGCTTGACCATATCGTAGACATGCGTTGCGCCGTCGAGCAAGGAATATTCAGTATGGTTATGCAGGTGGACGAATGCCATATCTTGTGCCTCAAATCAGATAGAAATGCGCTTGCTTGTATCTTCATTATCATACCAGCAAGAGCCTCGCGCGTGCTAGAACAAACGATGGAGAACCGGTTGATTTTGTACCGTTGATTTTGCAGCGTTAATTTTTTACTCTCCGAAGGTAACAGAACCTGACATTTATCAGCTTACCGAGTAAAACTACCATGCTATGCGTCCGAGACAAGGCCTGCCCCTCCCCCGGCAAGACTCCTATCACAGAAAGCGGCTATACTAACATAAAGGAATCAAACAGCTTCAATTACAACGGTTCCTATAGAATAGCGATAGAGAGGATAAGTATGACTGAGTACCACATGCGCTATGCCGATCGCGCGTTATCTGAGACAAATGCGTGGGACATCTTCGAAACCGCCGAGTACTGCGTTGCTTCCACGGTAGACGCCGACGGCATGCCCTATGGTGTACCAATCTCCTTCGTGGTAATGAACAACCAACTGTACTTCCACACCACAAACACCTATGGTCACAAGCTCGACAACTTCCAACACGATGCACGCATCTGTGTAACCGCCGTAGTAGATGTGGAAGCCTGTTTTGAAGACGATTTTATGACCAGCCGCTACGGATCAGCCATGGCCTTCGGGCGCATCAGGCGAGTGGAAAACAGCGTGGAAGTGCGCCACGCACTAGTCGCGCTCTGTATGAAGTATTTACCGAATTATAAGCATGAAATAGGCAATGCCATTTCTAAAGATTTAGCCGAGACCGCCGTATGGGCAGTAGAGGTTGAGACCATCACGGGCAAAGCCGCTCGTCGACTGCGCAAGTAGCAAGTAGCACGCATCCAATAACGCAGAAAGGCTCCCTTATGCAAAAATTTATCGTGGAAGATTCGTTCTGGGAACTATTTCCTGACTCAGCCATCGGTGTTGTGGTGACCCACAACATGAAGCCTGCAGCCTGCATCTCCGACGAAGATGCAGAGGCCATCGCCAACTTACTAGCAGAAGCAAACGTCCAAGCAAACCGTTATCTTACCAGCAGCACCATCTCAGAGAATGAACCCGTAAGCGTATGGCGTGATGCCTATCGAAAGTTCAAAACGAAAAAGGGTGCGCGCTGCTCTATCGAAAATCTGCTCAAACGAATTCTGAAGGGCAACCCCATAGGCTCTATCACGCCCTCGGTAGATATTTACAACGCTATTTCACTCAAATATGCACTCCCTGTAGGTGGCGAAGATGCTACTACGTTTATAGGCGACGTACACCTTGGCATTACCGGAGGTAATGACACGTTCCGTCCCCTAGGTGAAGAAGAGGATGACCCCACTCTTTCCGGCGAGTTGTGCTATTACGATGAGATCGGAGCTATCTGCCGCTGTTGGAACTGGCGCGACGGTCAGCGCACCGCACTCACGGACAATTCAACCGATGGGTTCCTTGTCATTGAGTGCGTCGACCCAACGCGTGTTGCGGATTTAAGCGCCGCGCTCGACGAGTTCGCTCACCTTATGGAGCGTTACCTAGGTGCTACTATCGAAACCAAAAGCATCGTTCAGCGAGAGAACCCAGAACTGACCATCACCGATTAGCGCCTGCTTTTCTCAACTTCAAAATCTCCGAAGAGTTTGTTGGAACTTGGTAAGTTGCCACTACCTCGACCCTATCTTATTCAAAGACCGCCGCATCATCAATAATTTTACCTGGTCAAACATCCAACATGAGGAAAGCATCTAGGGTAAGGATTCTCCCGGTGGACTGAATACGGGAAGACCAGGCCCACCGGCAGCTAAATCCTCGCGAAACAAGTCTTCCATGATGCGGTTGCGCGTACTCCAGGTGGCACCCGCTACCGCATCAACTACCTCCTGTATGCTACGTTTGGAAGCGACGCCTTCTGAGGAAGACGTCGCTTTGCATCTCATACAACCCGAGCACACGGGACACCCCCCGAAAGACTTGTCCGCATTGCGCAGATCGCTTGCCCGATCAGAAGAATTACTGTTATCCAACCAGCTCATGCAGCGTGCACCTCAGAAGCAGTCTCCGTCGCTTCTTCCTTGCGCTCAGGCTTCACGATAACCTTCGCCAAACCTCCGGCTGCCGGATCGGCCAAAAATGCCACAATAACGATGGTGGGCCAGAATTGCAGACACAGCGACACGAAGCGATCAAGCAGATTTACTGCCATCACCTGGCCCGTCATAACGCTCGTAGCCTGAGTCTCTCCCACGCCCGTCATAAACACCGTCATAACAATACCCAAGAAAAACATGATGAGTGTGCTAAAGAATACATTTTGGATAAGTCTAAACGCCACTGATCCAGGTTTTGCATCGTAATATACCGCACATGCTGCCGCGATACGCGCTAGAGGAATAACGGCAGTCACCACAAACGAGGCAACAAACGCTACACCAAAACTCATGGCGTAGAATACGGGATCGATATGCGGCATGCCCTGCATAATGGTAAGACACAAACACAGTACCGCAGCCACAATTAGCGAGAAGAACAACCCGTACACGATGTAGTATTTTTTACTGTACATATCTCCTCTTTCTTTCACAACCTCAGAATGGCCCGAGCGACCAGACACAAGCCCCTCTCGTCGCTCGGACAACAAATTCTTATGCAACCACGAATAATGTCTTTTGCTTCTCATCCATTCTCGTAGCCAGTTCCTCAAGTAGGCCGAACTCAAGACACTTCGACTGACAATGCTGCACGCAGGTGGGTGCCTTCCCCAAACCCCGACGTATAGCGCAACTATCACACTGCTTGGTGGGAATAGGCAAATAGCTGAACTGCCAATTTTCATCCGCCTCATCACCAATGACCCAAGGCCCAATTTTCACCACGTGGATGCCGGTCTCACCTACGGGCATACCGTGCTCCATTTGACAAGCAACCTCGCAGCTATGACAACCCGAGCACCATTGCGCATCGACCAGGATTCCGTATTTCGCCATGACTACTCTCCTTCCTCAACTTTGTAAATCTTGCAGATGGAACTCTTGTAGTTTGAGCCGAAACCACTTTTGCCAGGAATCCACGGAAGCGTGTTGTTTATATTCAGATCAAACACGTCGTAGAATTTCTCCGGGTCACCCTCGGGAAACCACCAACCATGGTCGCATGACACAATGCGACGATCCATGATAGGGGTAAGCTTTGCCTTGCGCTTAGCGCGACCCATAGGACCCTCCATCCATACCCAATCGCCATCGCGTATGCCGTACGTAGCTGCCGTGTCGGGATGTATCTCCATGAGAGGCCACGGGCGGTAGTGGCGCATACGCTCGATCTGGCGATGCTCCGAGTGGAACATGCCCCACGTACGTGCGCCGCTGGTCATAACCAAGGGGAACTCGGCCATAAGTTCAGGCGTGGAGGTAGGGCCCGGTTCGGGCTCTTCGAAGTACGGCAGCGGATCGAGACCGGCTTGGTTGTAGAAGTTACTCCACAGTTCAATACGACCTGTAGGGGTATTAAAGCCAGGTTGTCCGTCGGCCCGCAGCTTGCCCGACGCATAGCGGTAGTACTCAATAGGCTGATAGGCAGGGGCAACTTCCTGTAACTCTTCGAACGACATATCCGTGGGTTTTAGCATATCAGTGAACATATCGTCCACGTTGTCCCATGGCCAGGCTTCGGGGTTCCACCTCCTGCCCAATTCCAGATTAATCTGCATGTCGCTACGGCATTCACCCACTTCGGTTACCTTATTGATGGTAGACCCCCTCTGCGCGCCCGACACAAAGGCCAAGCCGTTGCGTTCAGGGAACGTACAGGCCGGCAGCACCACATCGGCCAAGGCTGCCGTAGTTGGCGTCTTAAACAAGTCAACCACTACGATAAAATCGAGTTTATTTAGTGCGTTATACAAGCGCTGCGGATCGGCACCCATACAAGCAATAGGATTCGTGGTCTGTAGCCAGGCCCCATGTATGTCATAAGGCACGCCCGTCTCGATGGTCTTGACGGTCTCGTCGGGTTGTGACACGGCGAAGCCGAAGTTGAACAGCGGGTAGTCTTTGATACCGATGCGTTTGGCCTCCTGAGTTTCGCCTAGCACCTCTCGACCCCAACCACCAGCAACCGATAGTATTTCCGGAGCCACAATCATGCCACCCGGACGCTCCATGTTTCCCGTAATCTCCCACAAAGCGAGAATTGCCTGACCAGCCGGCATAGCCTCACGCGTCATATCGACAACAACACCCCACTGCAGCGTGGCATTGCGAGCATTACCCAAGATACGCGCCGCCGCAACGATTTTGTCTTCGGACACCCACGTGATCTCGCTTACGCGCTTTGTGTCAAAATCTTTAGCACGCGCAGCAAGTTCGTCGAACCCATAGCACCAGCTATCCACGAACTCACGATCGTAGAGACCTTCCTCAACAATTACGTTTATCATCCCCAACGCCAGTGCCGCATCGGTGCCAGGACGCACGCGCAGATGCAACTCAGACTTGGTGGCCAGCCAGGTAACCTTAGGATCCACCGTAACCAACTTCATACCACGCTTCATCAAATCGATTACCCAGTGACCATAGAAACCCTCAATGTTTGACTTCAAGGGGTAGTTACCCCACACGAACATAACCTCGGGTACCTCGTAGTCGGGATGGTCGTAGCGCTCAGGGAACTGTTGGGCGGCATCAGGAATCCACGGCGCACCAGTGGTGGCAGCCATGCCAGCAATGCGCGGTAGGTAGCACGCCTGTCCCGACAAGAAACCCGTGTAGTTCGGACTACCAAACGACCAACACAGACGCGTAATGTAGGCGGCAATATCACGACCGGTGCCCTGGGCGAACACCACGGATTCCGCGCCGTACTTCTCTTTCATATCCATGAACTTCTCGGTGATAAGATCGTAGGCCTCATCCCACGAGATGCGCTCCCATTTGTCAAGGCCGCGGTCTTCACGCGCACGCTTCATGGGATATTCGAGTCGCTCTTTGTGGTGTGTCACTTCAGGAACATCTAGGCACCGCATACATAAGCGTCCGTTCGTCCACGGATCTTCCGGATCACCTTCGCACTTCACCAACTTGCCATCTTCGTCGGTGTACATGATTACGCCGCAGCCTAAGTGACACCCCGGCCCCGTCCATGCACACCCACGCGTAACGTTGTAGCCACCCTCTTTGTAATGGGACGGCTTATCGTGCTGTATGGTCCGATACTTCTCAGCCATGTCCTACCTCCTCATCGTCAAGCTTGAGGCGACGAGCCTACGAGACATCGACGCACTCCTTGTCACGATCTTAGAGACCGCGTATGATGTGCGCCATCGACGTTTCGTCTGGTTTCTCCTTGGAAGGCTCGGCAAAAAACGGGAGGAAGTGCACCTAAAACACTATGGAAAAAAGTATGAGAGACTTTATTTCTGCACGTCAAAGCATATCCCCCACGCTCCTCATCTCATTGGTGGGAGGTTTAGTCCTCTTCTGGGCGTGTTTTTTCGCCATGCTTATGCGTAACTCTTTTCTCGACCCCGGAATCGACCCACTGTGGTATCACCTTGCGTTACGTATTGCTTTTTTCATCGGATTTGGTACATGCTGTCTCATCTTGTCGCGTACGGCAGAAGGATATCCCTCCTCGCATAGACGTAATGTTATGGCGGCGCTTATTGTTCTTTACTCACTTATCGCCTTAGCCTCTCCCCTCATGTACACCTTAGTGGGAACACCGCTACCTTTGGCTTTCGATCTCATAGCATGGTCGTTTTCAGGCATAGGCCTTAGTTGCCTGCTCTTTTTCTGGCTTCCCGCCATCGCCTATTTGGACGAACAATCAGCCGCACAATGCTTAGCCTTCTCGACTGCCTGCGGAGGGTTTCTCTATCTGGTTATTAATCTGTTGCCCGCCTACTTTGGCATTGTCATGCTTGCGATCTGCCCCCTCGTGAGCCTCGGTGTTGCACATATCGTCACCAATGAGGTGCATGACTTTATGGAGCCAGTTCCCTTCCTTATCTCAAAAAAGAATGCCGGGCTATCGTGGTCATTTGGAGTAATCTATCTGACATATGGCATTGTGTTTGGTCTTGGCGCTGGCTCAATCACTCAGCTCTCCGGAGGGGCATTGCTTCTCGGAAGCATTGCAGTATTTGTATTGGCCGGATCACTCGCTGCGTTTGCCTTCATGAACCGATTCGCAGGCCGCATGCGACAGATCGACGTTCTGCGCATGGTATTTCCCTTCCTGGTGATAGCCTTGGTTATTATGTCGCTCTCTGCTGGCATACCCTATGCGTTATCGAATCTGCTGTTGTTAGCTGCATACGTGTTTTTAGTAGTGGTTAGCATTGCCTATGAGGTGCAAACTGCACGTCAGCGACATGCTTCTCCGTTGTTTTTTGTGGGAATGAGCCAAACGGTACTCAGCTTAGGTATGGCTGTTGGTTTTGGAGTAGGACTACTGCCGCTATCGGGGGATAGTACCGATTTTGCTATGCTATCGGCCGTAGCATTAGGACTCGTGGTGCTTCTTGCCATCTTTGTTACTTTCGCACCCAAGCGTGAGGCAGACACACCCACAGCAACCGACACGGAACACAAAGAATCAGATCACGAGCAAGGGCGCTGGAAGGCCTGTTGCGCTATCGTTGCGCAAAACTCGAAACTTACAGCACGTGAAACCGAAGTATTTTTCCTTATGGCAAAAGGGCGAGGTATCGAACATATTCAGAATAAACTGTGCATTTCGGGGCATACCGTTAAAACGCATACGTATAACATTTACAGGAAGATGGGCATTGGCTCTCGGGAGGAACTGCTCGACGCTATCGAAGCCGCCGATCCCGGCAATCTCAAAGATACCGTAGCTTCACCGATCAATCTTCAATGAAATCTTGCGGGTATTGCAGCGGACTTTCGTCGCCAAGTTATTACCCATGCCGGGCACGCAAAACGTAAAAAGTGGCTTATAGGACAAAAAAGTTTATAGGCCGACTTTTTGTCAACCTATCCTGAAAGTTTTCTGGAATACTCTTTCTGCATGCGATTTGTTTCGGTGAATTTTAGGCATACTAACCTCACCCATTGATAGAATGGGTTTGTTTGATACGGCTGGCATC